>JAAEPI010000203.1 GCA_024232835.1 Cytophagales bacterium | reverse complement strand
GAACAACACATTTTCAATCCACTAATAGGCCAAGACAACTCTATCGACCAGAAATCCTGGAAAACCAGGAAACAAAAGAATAGGAATGCGCTCTTACACATTGGCAGATGAAGATGGTTACATACTCATGAGCCAAATACACTCAACCAAAAGAATGAAATCCCATGAAAAGGGAGCCACTTTGAGCGTAGTAATTGCATCATTGACAAGTGAAGAATTGGGTGGAGATGCATCAGACACTCATCAGGGGCGAAACTACCTGAACAAAAGCCACAAAGTAGGCAAATTCCAAAATGGCACAGAATTGCAACTGATTTTGACACACAACGCAATTCAGATATACTGTGACAACTATTACACGGAAGTTACAACTTTTGAAGCTCTCCGAGTGAAAAACACCTATGCAGTTGGATCTCTTAGAAAAACAAAGAGCTTCCTTCCCAAACCAATTCTGGCAACAACAACAAGAGAGGTAGGGACTAATAAACCTTTGAGTGAATGATCGATAAACTTTGCATCAAAAGCAAATACTTCAGTCCATGATTTATAAACTTTGCATCATAAGCAAATATTTGCAAAGAGCTGAAAAATATCACAATGAAGTTCAATTTAAGTATGATGGCCAACCGTTCAACAGAGGAGATGTCGTTTTCGCCTTTTCGACTGATGGCCACTTCATCGTCATTAATTGGAAGGACAAAAAACACGTCCTGCTATTATCGACATTAGTTTCAATAACAAACCAAATGGGAATGTGCCAACGGCACACCGTTGATCACCATGGCAAGCACAAGAAGTTCATGATGTCCCGGCCATTAATCGTCGAAGATTATTCATCAAAAATGTTCTATGTGGACAAAGGGTAATAATTTTTTTAATCCACAATGACCTTCGTCAAATGAGGCAATGTTACAGGGACCAAATATTGGACTTGCAAAGGAGAAATACAAAGAAATGCTCATGGCAGAAAAAAATCCATGACCACATAATTGGAATGGGAGTTGTGAATTCCTTCACAATAAAGAAAATCTTAGCCAAGAAGAAAACTCTCTCAGTTCTCGAATTCAAAATGGATCTTATGCATTCACTCCGAAAAGTTGCCACAAGGAACAAGGTTAATACACAACATCAGTATAGAACAATACACATCAATCTACCAACATAAGAAACTGCCAGAATCACAGTGAAACAAAGAAAGCACATACAAGCACCGCAAGTTCTGCCAGCTG
>JAAEPI010000202.1 GCA_024232835.1 Cytophagales bacterium | reverse complement strand
GTGCATGCATGACCCTAAGCCTGAAAGGAAAGAGGGTCAGATGCAGAATGAACAGCAGCTACGAAATAAATCGGTGCCTTATGAAATTCAGCAAAAATCGGATGAAAATTGTTGTGAAGACGCAGCCAATTGTAACAAACCATCCAGTCAAGAAAATAATAATTATTCTTTGAATTTATCTGCTGCGCAACCATCAAACGAAACTTCGTGCAAAGAATTGCTGGACTACCCCTCGCAGAAAATTGTTGAATGTTGTGATAATCAAAATGCGCGATATTCAACCAGTCAAGAACCCCAAAAATTGGACTACTCGCTCAGTAATAGGCCAAACAATAATCAGCATGAAATTGTGCACAAAGTTGGCCCGGAGTCTATGATTATAAGGGAAGAAGGGGGTGATTCAGTTCAAGTTAACATCCGACAATTGAGTGAATGTTTGGGAAATATCGAAAAGCGTCTATCGAATATGGACACTAAAATGGAGAGGATCGTGACGAATATGAGGGAGTTGAGCGATGTCGTCGATCACGACATTATGAAACGCGATCAAGAAGCAGAACGTTCTAATCACGATTTGTCTGAAAGAGAAAAGATCACAGATAGATTTAAAAATGAAATGACACCCTCAAGGAACTGCCGCCAGTTTACGTCATCGGAACCATGTTGTTCCAAAGACTGCCGACAGATCACACCATCAGAAAAGATCACGGACAAATTTAAGAAGGGTGATCCATCGT
>JAAEPI010000201.1 GCA_024232835.1 Cytophagales bacterium | reverse complement strand
CAAATACTCAGTGGGGATGTTGAGACAGCCTGGTTATCTTTTAAAGATAAACTGTCCTCTTGCGCTGATCAGCATATACCTAAAATTAGGATAGGAGGAAAAACTCAACCTCCCTGGTTTGATGCTGAAATTCACCATGCTTGTAGGAAAAAGGAGCGCTTACATTCTGCTTACAAAGGGGAGACTGACCCCAAACAGAGAGCTAAAAAGTATTTTGAATTCTCTAATAGTAGGAGCAATTTTAAACACCGTGTGACAGAAAAGCTTAGTACAAGTTTTGATGATGTAGATGATTCAAACTTGATTACAAAGAAATTTTGGTCATATGTAAAGGCTACGTCTAGCAACACTAGGATCCCTGAACTTGTCCACCTTGACAATATTTATAAAAATACCCCTGTTGATCAATCTCGTCTTTTTAATACGTTTTTCTATCAACAGTTTTCTGAGCCTAGCCATTATGACATTAACATAGAATATAGTCCCACAAATGATGAGTTTGGAATAGAATTTAGTCCAACTCGAATTTGTGGTATTCTAAGTAAGCTTAATGCCAATAAAGCAATAGGGCCCGATAAAATACATGGAAGGATCCTTAAAAACTGTGCTGCCCCTATTTCCTTTGCACTTAGCATACTTTTTAATAAAAGCTATAATTCAGGTCACATTCCCTCTGAATGGAAAGCTGCTCTCATTGTGCCTGTGCATAAGAAAGGGTCCAAGTCTGATATAAAAAATTATCGTCCTATATCTCTGACAAGCTTAGTTGTAAAGGTTATGGAGAGAATAGTTCGGGATGAGCTTATGTTGAAGTGTAGCCACTTTTTAGATCCCAGACAGCACGGCTTTCTCCCTGGTAAATCATGCTCTACTCAACTAGTTGAGTATTGTGATAGTTTGTCCCTTTCCCTAAACAAGAACATTAGGGCTGATGTTATTTATTTCGATTTTGCTAAGGCCTTTGATTCCGTGAACCATGACCTCATTCTTAGTAAACTCAAAACAATGTATGGCATTAATGGTAGACTCCTAAAATTCATAACAAGTTATCTTTATAATCGTACGCAGTCGGTTCTTGTGAATGGTTCTGTTTCATCTTCGCTTCCTGTCATCTCAGGTGTCCCACAAGGTTCAATTCTTGGTCCTAGCCTCTTTGTTTTGTTCCTCAATGATATAACCTCTGGCATTTCCGACTGCACTGAAATCATGATGTATGCAGACGATACTAAAATCTGGAGGGAAATGCATTGTGAAGTGGATTTCATAGCCCTTCAAAATGACATTAATTACCTTCTAGATTGGGCAGTTCGCAATAAGATGAAGTTTCATTCCTCAAAATGTAAGGTTCTGTCCATCTGCTCGAGTAAACCACCCCTAATTGATATTCTTCCTACTGTGCAATTCTTCTATTCTATGCTTCTATGGGAGATTTTCTTTGATTATAAGCATGAGCCAAATCACCAGTCCACATATCCATAGGGATGTGACCGCCCTGATCTTTTACAAGTTGGGCTACTTTCGCGTTCCATCTAACTTTCGCCTTTTGCTTGCTTGCTTTTGTTGGGCGACCTCGATATCCATACTCCTCAAGCGTCTCTTGAATCAAGGCTGAAAGTGATTCTTTTGTTAGTTTCAAGTTTTCTTCCGCAACATCACTCGCGTCTT
>JAAEPI010000200.1 GCA_024232835.1 Cytophagales bacterium | reverse complement strand
GAGCAGTTGATTGAGACCTTTAATGAAGATGTACATGAGGTCTACGGTACAGGAGCAGCAGGAGGAATGGGAGCAGGGGCGCTCACTTTCCTGAAGGGAGAGTTGAAGTCGGGTATTGAATTGGTTAAAGAAATGATCCGTTTTGATAAAAGAATAGAAGGTGCTGATTGGCTCATTACCGGTGAAGGAAAGCTGGATTTTCAAACCCTTTCAGGAAAAGCTGTAAAAGGTGTAGTAGAATCGGCACAAGCTCAAAAAATACCTGCGGCTGTCTTTTGTGGAAGAATTACAGTGCCACAGGATGCCATATCAACCATGGGTATCCATTATTCTGATTCGGTTATGCTTCAGGCCAAAGATTATGAAGACGCTATGAAAAATGGGAGAACTTATTTGGCGTCAATGGCTAAGAAATTTGCGTCAAGGCTGCAAAGAGACATGTGATTTTTTAGAGGTGATTTTTTCGGATTGTGATGATGAGGATGATTCTGATGATGGTGATGCCG
>JAAEPI010000199.1 GCA_024232835.1 Cytophagales bacterium | reverse complement strand
CTTGGCTATTCTCAAAATGATTTTCTCGCCCATTATTCGACTTACTTGACTGACAATCCTATTAATGAGGAAGTCGTCAAACACACTGATTTAAGTTTGCAGGGGAAGCAACAACCTTCTTATGAAGTCGAGCATTACCACAAAGATGGAAGTATTCTGAGGATAGAGGTAACGGAAGTTCCAGTATTTGATAAAGAAGGAAACTTAGTAGCCATAGAAGGTATTGCTCATGACATCACGGATCGGGTAAGGGCGCAGAAAGAGCTTGAACACCGGTTTGAATTTGAACAATTGATCACAACAATATCAACTCAATTCATAAATCCCAGGATGGATGAAATTGATAATGCAATAACTAATGCACTAAAATCAATCGGTGTATTTGCCGGTGTTGATCGCAGCTATATCTTTCGATTGTCTGACAGTGGGGATAAAATTGACAATACGCATGAGTGGTGTTCTGAAGGGACTGCACCTCAAATCCAATATCTTAAGGGGATAAATTTAAATGCGGAGCTTCCGTGGATGGCAAAAAGATTGGCCAACCTTGAGGTTGTTCATATTACCAATGTTGCTGATCTTCCTCATGCGGCAAGGTTAGAAAAAAAGCATTTTGCAATGCAAGACATCAAATCGCTTATCGTCGTTCCTATGGTCAGTGGCGGATCTTTGATGGGATTTTTAGGTTTCGATTCGGTTCGTTCAAAAACGGTGTGGCCGGAAGACGTTGTTATGATGCTGAAAATTGTAGGAGAAATTTTTACAAAT
>JAAEPI010000198.1 GCA_024232835.1 Cytophagales bacterium | reverse complement strand
TTTTTCCAGCTTGATCTATTTTTTGTCCTACATAATCAGTGGTTTTCATTACCTCTTTATTGAAAAGGTACTGTGACTCTAACCCTTCTAATTCACGATGAACTACCACCTTATTCTCACTAAACGCATAAGGACTATTGTAGTAATATTTCTCTGCCAGTGGATCAACATTAAAAAACCTACCTATAGCTGGATCATGATTTCTCCATTTAAAAGCGATCCATCCTGTCTCTTCGTCATGCTCCTGCTCCTGGAACTTGTATCTCACCTTCTCAGAATAACTTCTTGTAAAGGAGTTAAAGGATAGTAATCTATGCGTTTTTTTAAGGGTTGCTCTTTTTTTTCTAGTACCCCTCCAAAAAAAACAACGCTTTTTTCTAAGCCTTCCCTCTCCCTGTCTTGATATATTTTTAAGCAGCCCATTCTTACTCAAAGCTACGCAACGTATCCATCGGATGGAAGGATAAACGCCCTTATGCTGATCGTTCTTTTTTGTGTACTTGTTCTGGACGATTTATTCTTTCATCGGATGCGCCAAGCGAAGGAATGCTGTTACTATTTACAAGGATGTTAACAGAGTGCGGCATGCACGTTGAACTTCTCCCCATTGGTTTTGCTGAACGTCAATCCTTGGAGGCTAACGTTACTCCATGGTGGCGGACAGGTAAAACAGCCTTGAGCGTGTGTTGGGTTTTTGAGCGGCGAGCCTACTGCGAGTGTGAGGCAGCCCGGCTGGAATAAGCCCGACGTAGGAGGGTGACCAGCCGCCAATGCCATTCCTTATTCACCTCTGCCGATCAGGCAGTAAATCAATTCTCATGGCATGGCTGCTGAGCCAGCAGGCTCGCATAACTACTGGCTGTGGTTTTTGTTTTTTGTCCAGCTGCCGCAGGCCTTCAATCAATTCTAAAAACAAAAAATAGAACAGCCGCAGTGAGGAGCGGATGGCAAGCAAAGGGAAGAAAATGCAAATAGGCTTGTGGGCAATGGCTAAAAAAGCGAAGCGGTTTTAAGGCGTGAAGATTTGCATTTTTCTGGACTGCAGTCTTGCCAACGCACCGCAGATGCACCGCTTTTCCTCCCACCAGACGTCTGGTGGGTATGACGCCTTAGCGGCAAGAATTATCTGGACTCCTCGGCCACTCTTGATCGAATAGCCTCAGCCACATAGTTATTCAAGGAAACTTTAGCTTCCATTGCTTCAAGTGCAGCTTTCCTATGGAGAGATGCAGAAATTCGAACATTGAAACTTCCCTTGAATGGCTTTTCTGGTTCTATACCTTCATCCTTGCAGCTACTCAAATAAGTATCAATAGCTTCTATAAAATCTGCTTCCAAATCTTTTCCAGTCTTTCCTTCATAGGAAATTAGACCTCTTACTCCCAGTACTTTCCCATAAAGTAAATCATCCTCTGGGCTGTACTCAATACTTCCTGTATAGCCTTTGTGTTCTAGGTTTTTCATAATCCTAAAATTTCCTTCACTTGTTTCATTTGATACCTTTTCATTATGCCACTTGGATGCGGTTTATGTAGCATAATTGGGATATCTTCTTCATTTATGAACATGACTCGGCTCCCTGATGTTTTCCCCTTCTTGACTTCATAAAATCCAAAATGTCCCAACAGCTTAACCATCTCATCATAATGAAAATCCGATGGCATATTCAAAAACCGCTGTATTAGCTTATCCTTCTTTGACATAACTCAAAGTAACTATATACAGTTGCAATTAACAAGAATTTTTTTGGATCATAATTCCACAAACCCCACAAAATCCTTCCATTCTCCTTGCATAGTCTCGAAAGTTGATTCTTCGATTATCGGTGGAAGTTGATGGAATGGATTCACTCTGAAGAGGTGTTTGAACATAGATTTTTCTTGTAGCTTGGTTAGCATCTTTCTAGCAAGTAGGGTCTTGAATCGTCTCTTCAAAGTGGTCTCAGATATTCGTAACCTGACTTGTGCGTCCAAGCAAGTGAAGGGCTGGTTTTTGAAGTAATGGAGCAACCTTTCATGGGTCTGCACGCTCTTGATGTCAATGGGTTGGAGTAGCTGTAAGGCGTTGAGCATATCGGATTCTGTGGCGATGAGTTGGCCTGTTTCGTTGGTTCTGCTGTGGGCATTGAGTTGGGTGATGGCTTGAAGTAGATCGTGGAATAGTAGCTGGTCTCCTGGGTTCAAGAAATTCAGGCTCTCGA
>JAAEPI010000197.1 GCA_024232835.1 Cytophagales bacterium | reverse complement strand
TTTTTGAAGGCGCCATGAGTTAGACAGTTTGGCATGAGCTGATTAGAATGAACAGTGATGACTCTGCTAAAAAATTTGGCAATATTTATAATTGTGGTATGTGATATTGTCCATCAGTACCACCAGCAGCAGGTAGAACATAATTGTGCAATTATTACATCCATGTAGTCATTGTAAAAACTCTTTGTGTAAGGTTATTGGGAGCACCGTTGGGTGGGAGGCATCACAAAGTGAGCAGCATCAGATAGAAATGGACGATAGTACTGAAAATTTCCCAAATTTGGGAGGGGATAACATATTTGAAGGAGAAGAAGAAACAAGTGGTGAATCTAGTGAAGATGAAAGTGTAGAGGATGAACCAAAGAGAAAACGACCAAAGATCATAGAGAAAGGGCCATTATACTCTCAGAAACATCCCAGACAAACTGTATACAAGGTATGGAAATTGAAATGTAAGCAACATTACAACATGGCAATATTATTTCTTTTGTAGAGGTCATGGGATATTGGAGATAAGTGGGATGAAACCGATTGGGAATCTATCTTCTCATCCCCTAATGATATAAAATGGTCATGGGGCCCCGCAATACAGTCTAGTCAAGCATACCCATATAGCCCAAAGGTATGAACTGTAAAGCAAGAAATATGAATGCCATGTTAAAAAACAACATTTTAGGTTGAGAATAGGCCCATTGGACCAACCAAAAATATGAGTGGAAAAAGATTTTGTGAGGTCTGGGCTGAAATGTTCAGTGCCCCAACTAAGTTGGCAATATATTTCACAAATGAAAGAGGCCAAGAAAAGTTTGG
>JAAEPI010000196.1 GCA_024232835.1 Cytophagales bacterium | reverse complement strand
CGCTTTTTGATTGCGATATAACTAGGGTTCTTGATCTTCTAAAGTGGCACCATTCAAACCGAAACAAATGGCACGGTTTGAACCGAAATAGGTGGCACTAACTTACCGAAATGACTGGCATCATTTAAACCGTGGTAGCCAGATCATACTGAAACTTTGGCTTCCGACGAAGGAGGATTCGTTCAACAACACCTATACGCAATGCCCTTCGGGACACTGCGCATAGCCAAACCATTGTGATGCATACCCTGCTACAAGCAACAATCAATAAATTCGTAAGTTTCCATTCTCCTTTTTGCGGAGGCATAGGACTGCTCATCCAAAATCTGATGTCGTCTCAAATTTTCCAATATTAGATATCCAATCTTTGGTCTCAACTCCAATTGATTCAGCATGTAAACACTCGCTACTGAATCCTCCTCCAGAAAAGCAGCTTGTATACGCATTAGTACCGAATCCAGAAGTACTTCCTTAGTCATTTGTTTACCTCGAAAGAGTTTTTCAAAGTTTTTGGATCGATCAAGACATGTCTCTTTGATGGAAAAACCCGCTACGAATGCCCCAACAATCAACACAATTGCAATAATGTAATCTCTTGTTTTCATCTCGACTTCATTTAGGCTACAAAATCCTCATCGTATGCTTCGGGGTGAGAAATACTCACATCATCCCCAGGTTCTATGCTAGAATGATGACTAATAATCTTTCCTCCCTTAATGACAAATGAAAAACGCAAGTCATTACTTTCCTCAAATCCTCCAGATTTCCACTTGATCTTAAATTGTCCACTGTCCACTTTTAAGCCGTCTATCTTCTGTGTACTGACTTGATAGGGAACTAATTTCAAGTCATTTTTCTCAAATAGATCACGAAAGAGGTCTTTGATTTGATATTTGTTTCTTCTTATTCTGGTAGAGAATGCAGGGATCATCATGGCATCATCGCTATATATTTGCATGAGAAGGTTGATGTCATGATTATTTACAGCTTTGACCCATTTGTCTAAAACCGGAATGGATGGTTCTGCTATCATGTCCTGCCTTTCAATTCTTGCTGTATCAGCATTTAGTAGGAATGAGTCTTTGAAGAGCTGAAATACTTCTGTGGTAGATTTTCCAGTTCTTCTCATGAAAACGAATTGGATTGCAGCATGTACAGCCAAGAGTAATAATAATCCTTCAAAAATACCAAGCTTAAATACTAGCAGTCCACAGATTCCAGCCATGATCAACGCATACCGACCTTCTGTACGGACATGAGCAATATTGGCAATCATCTTCCAGCCTGAATAAACCATGATAATACCTAATGCGTATTCAGGTAAATGGGTCAGAATCACAGGAAATAAGACGACTATCAATAGAACCATAGCTGTAAATAGATTGGATAATTTGGTAACCGCACCTGCAACAGTGTTCGTTGTACTTTTTGCCAAACCGTCCAAGTTGGTCATTCCTCCAAAGAAGGTCGCTCCCATATTGGCTATCCAGATTGCGAGTAAACTATTGTTGGTGTCCGCTTTTCGTTTGAAAGGATCCATTTTCTCAATGGCGACATTACTCATTACTTGCTCTATGACGTCAATAGTGCCTAACATCATTGCAAACCCAATCATCTTGGTGATTAGAAATAATATTTCCTGCTGATTCATCCCTCCGAAATGAGGGAGTGGTAGTGCCAATTCAAATGGAATGGAGTCAATCGAAATCATTGGCAATGGCATAAAGAAGCTCAATACCACACTAGAAGCCATGATAACGAAATACGGTAGAGCTGGCATCTTTTTCTTGTAATACTTATATAGGAGTACAAAAGAAATAAAAGAGACAATGCTTAGTGCAATGATCACTTCTCTCTCAAAATTGAGCCAGGTGTCAGTTTCATGTTCAATATCATAAAGGAATGGAACGAATTTCAATGCAATTTTCAAACCTACACCTGCCAATAGACCTTCGACCAAATAGTGAGGAACTAACCGAAGTATGTATCGTTCTAGCCGATATTGCCATACTATAGCCTGGAATAGTGCGGTAAGTAGAATTACAAAGGGCATGTTTTCCATGCCAAATGTGTGAACCCCTAATGCCAATGCAGGGGCTAAGCCAGCAGCTACGCCTGGCATTCCTGTGTAGTTTCCAGGTTTAAATAGATAAGTTACAAAGCTGATTACACCCGCGAATATAACTGTGTACAAGCCGGTCATTACTGGATAATCTGACATGAGACAAATACCCACTGTTAAAGGCACTGCCATCACACCTGCCACTGTTCCGGCAAGTGCATCTCTTTTAATATGCTTTATAGATTCGTTTAGACGTTCTTTTACCATCTTATTTTTGTTTAGCGAACGGACAGTATTTTGACCGATCAATTAATGAAATAGGAAATTGATTTACCTGATGTTAGACTCAGGTATTTGGGAATCCAATTGAGGATTCAGGATAGAAAATAAGACTTACGCCAAATGGATTTTAAAGCAACAATATTTGATAAATAGAGGGATTTCTGTACCGAGTATTTGAATGGCAGACTGAGCCATCTCTCTTGTACAGGTCAATGAAACTATTTGATCGAGGGAAGTATTTTGGGCTGCTAAATAATCTGTACCACCAGAGAGTAATACCCTGATCCAATTACGACCTTCTTTACCCTCCGTTATCTCTTTACGTTCTACCTCCGCACTTTCTACTAATTCTTGCTCCAAATAAATGAAACTGGTATCTGCAAGGGTCATCGCTACGAAGAGCAGCAATGAGATAGAAGCTAATATGAACTTGTTGAGAACCACATTACAAAGGAAACACAGTTTGAGCTTGAAAAACAGGACTTGATCATTGGTATAATGTGATAAATGCTACATTTTGCAATGTCATTAATCACGTGTTTTGAAAATTGATATAAATAAATTCGATTTTGAGAGTAATAAAATACTTTCATCGCTGACTGACTCTGAGAGAAGTTTGTTTCTTGAGCATACAGAAAACCTTATGTTCAAAAAAGGCAAATTGATCTTCTATGAGAACGGAATACCCACTGGCGTATTCTTGGTGCAAAGTGGACGTGCCAAAATTTACAAAACAGGACTGGATGGCAAAGATCAAATCTTTTATGTCTATAGAGCTGGAGACTTACTTGGGTATCACGCTTTACTTTGTGAAGAGCAGTATGAAGATTCGTGTGAGGCTCTTGAGGACTGTAACATCTCCTTCATCAATAAAACAAATTTTCATAAACTCTTAAAGCAGATACCCAAGCTCAATCAACTTCTTATTCAAAATATGAGTCATGAATTTGGGGTTTTGGTAAATACGATTACCGTTTTAGCTCAAAAGCCACTCAGGGAAAGGTTAGCTCTGTCTTTACTAATCCTTCATGAAAAATATGACGGTGATCAAATTTACCTTCCAAGAGAAGACTTAGCGAATTTGATCGGTACTGCTCGAGAGAGTTTAGGAAGGCTATTAAAGGAGTTCAAAGAAGAAAACTTGATAGAAGTAAACGGACGTTCTATCTCATGTTTGGAAACTTCTAAACTCTTGAGGATAGCCAGTTCGGAATACCACTAACGCATCACAATAACTAAGCATTCGTGTGGCCGATAGGCCAAAACATGAATGCAGTGTTGAACGAATGCGGTTTCATGTTCTATGGGTTTT
>JAAEPI010000195.1 GCA_024232835.1 Cytophagales bacterium | reverse complement strand
ATGAAAAAGTCTATTTAAAGAATCCTGAATCTAGTAAGCTGGGTATCAAGATTTTGGAAGGGAGCATTTATATGATCGATGATCTGGGTTTTGAGCGGTTTACTCTTGGGAAACTGGCAAAAGAAATTGGTACAACTGAGGCGACTATCTATCGATATTTTGAAAGCAAACATAAGTTATTACTCTACTTAATCTCATGGTATTGGGGATGGCTAGAATATAGATTGGTGTTTGGTTTAGCAAATATCAATTCGGCAAAGGAGAAGCTTGATCGGGCTATAACCATACTAACAGAAAGGGTAATAACTGACGGTCATTTTTCGCATATCAATGAAGTGAAATTAAGTGAAATCGTGATAGCTGAATCTTCAAAGGCCTATTTCACAAAGGAAGTAGATAATGAAAATGAAGAGGGGATTTTCAGCAGATATAAGCAATTAGTTAAAAGAGTGAGTGATATCATTTTGGAAATAAATCCAACATATGAATATCCTCACATGCTAGTATCAACAATTATGGAAGGGTCACATTTGCAACGATATTTCGCTGCACATCTACCCCGCCTTACTGATGTTATTGAAGGTGAGGACTCAACGGTGCGATTTTATAAAGAACTAGTATTCAAGGCAATAAGAAATAAATGAACAAGCTTACCCATTCATTTTTTGTTTTTAATGTGCGAAAATATTTTCACATATTCTTCTGCTTTGTGATGTTATGCTCCCTTTCTAATTCATTCATTTTTGAATTTTGGAATTCCCCAGCTATTGATGCAGTCGAGTTGGCCGAGTCAGATGGAGAAACAGAAGAAGAGGAAGTTGAATTTGTTGAGATTGAAGGTTCCATGGAGCCTATGGGTTTAAAAAAAATGCCTGCATATAAGTGCTTCCACATCCAACGCAGTAGTGCCTTCATTGATATTTCTACACCTCCTCCAAAATTTCTTTTTTTCAAAAGCTAAAAAATACCTGGCTTGAACCTGTTTTAGGTTTTTTCTATTTTCCACAAAGTTGAGTGATACTCATTAAGGATGGAGCGCTCAATCCTCTATCTCTCAGGATATTAAATTTTCCGAATGAACGTAAACAAAGATGGATTCCTAAGGAATCTAAAATATGATTTTCCATCAAGTTTGGTGGTATTATTGGTGGCGCTTCCACTTTGTCTGGGGATTGCTCTTGCTTCAGGTGCTCCACTTTTTTCTGGTATCATAGCCGGTATTATTGGCGGTGTGGTTGTTGGATTTGTCAGCGGATCCCACACCGGAGTTAGCGGTCCAGCCGCAGGACTTGCGGTTGTGGTTTTGAATGCTATAACCGAGCTTGGAAGCTTTGAACTTTTTCTAGTTGCTATCATATTAGCAGGGGTTATTCAAATTATTCTTGGAATTTTAAAGGGTGGCATCATTGCCTATTATTTCCCTTCATCCGTCATTTCGGGAATGCTAGCTGGTATTGGGATTATTATTTTTCTGAAGCAGTTACCTCATGCATTTGGAGACGACCGTGATGTAGAAGGAGATCTGGAATTTTTCCAGAAGGATGGAGAAAATACCTTCTCCGAAATCTGGAACATGTTTGATTATGTTAGTGCGGGAGCAATCATAATTACGATAGTCTCATTGGCTATTTTATTGCTATGGGAATCTCGTTATATCAAGAAAAATCAAATATTGCAATTCGTCCCAGGACCATTGCTTGCAGTGATGTCAGGAGTATTCTTAAATGCTGCTTTTCGAGATACTACTCTAAAGCTAAAACCAGATCAAGTCGTAAATATCCCCATCATGGATGGTCTTAACGGATTTATTAGTAACCTCTCTCATCCAGATTTTTCAGCCCTATTTGCTGCTGAAGTGTACATAACAGCTGTTGTGATCGCAGTTGTAGCGAGTTTGGAAACTCTGCTATGCGTGGAAGCATCAGATAAACTCGATCGACATCACAGAAGCACGCCTGTAAACCGTGAATTAATTGGTCAGGGGATTGGAAATATCTTGTCAGGTTTGGTAGGTGGACTTCCTGTAACACAGGTGATTGTGAGAAGCTCAGCCAATATCCAATCAGGAGCAAGAACAAAGACGTCTGCCATAACGCATGGAATGTTAATCTTGATTTGTGTGATTCTTATTCCGAGTATTTTGAATATGATACCCCTTGCTACATTGGCGGCCATTCTATTCATAGTGGGTTATAAGTTAGCTAGACCAGTAATTTTTAAGACCATGTACAAGCAAGGGAAAGAACAATTTGTTCCATTCATTGTTACCGTGACTGGGATCATTTTCACTGATTTATTAGTAGGATTAGGATTAGGGTTGGGTGTAGCTATTGTGTTCATTCTATATAACCAGTACGTTTCCACCTACAAGATGTCAAGGGTCGTTAAAAATGGGAAAGAAAACATTCTCCTTGAATTGTCTCAGGATCTTACATTTTTTAATAAAGCGGGTATGTTGAAGACCTTAGATAGTATTCCGGATAATTCTGAGGTAATTATTGATGCTTCAAATACCAATTATATCCACTATGATGTACAAGAAATATTGGAGGATTTCCTTCGAAGTACGAAAGAGAGAAATATTGATTTGAATTTGGTGGAGCTTTTCTCTCTGAGACCTTCTTCCACTAACAACAAGAAAAGCATTTCATCAAACAGCCAACAAATGCACTCTGTAAGAAGCTACAAAAATGTCAATCGGAATACCCTTACTAAAGAGCAAAAAAAGACGATTGCCGTTATTACCAGATTTGATGATGAATCACTGGATGCTATTAAATATGCCGTGGATACCTTTGGCGTAGAAGCGAAATATACTCTTCAAAGTATCTATTCATTCGAAAACGCACTTGGAGCCACCTCGCTTTTTCCTGATGAGATACGAATTGAAATGATGGACAAGTTAACCAAGGAATTGGGAGCTGTTAGGTCGATGCTAGGTGATATACAACCGGAGATAGCAATACAGTTTGAATTCGGAAGTCCAAAGCAGATTCTAGAAGATGCATGGAGTAACAAGGAATTTGATTTTGTGGTAGTTCCGAATGGTCGACAAGCGATGTTTGGTATGGCAGGTATAACGTCATCTACGAGTGTACCAATCCTTGTAACCCCCAAGCCACAACTAATTCAAGAATCTGATTTTTAAAAAAAAACAAGTTATTAACCCGGCGGAACTAAACAATGAT
>JAAEPI010000194.1 GCA_024232835.1 Cytophagales bacterium | reverse complement strand
GCAGCAATTCTCATTTTGGATTACCATGTCATTCTGAGTGACCAACGGGAGCGAAGAATCCCTAATGCGGCTATTAATTGCTCAAGGTAGCGGGAAAAAGGTCAAGTAACGAGTTTTTTTACCAACCAACCTTTAATATCAACAAAGATTCCAGGGATTCTTCACTCGCTTCGCTCCTTCAGAATGACATGGGATAAGTTTCATGCCTTAACTTAATAAGATTGTGTGGACAATAGCCATCTTTCAACAATAGATTAGCCACAAAACTGTAAATTATTCTGAACCTGTCCCGGCTTGAATGTCATAATGAGAATTGCTGTGAGGGGCCTCAAATGGCAACAATTACCATTTCTGATAAAAACTGTATTAGTCAAGAGGATGTTAGACAGATGCGACTGGCGAACTCGTTGGGAGAGAGGCCATCAATACCTTGGTGAGGACGGTCATTGTATTGAGCCAGAAACTCAGTCAACAGTTCAGCCAATTGTTGGTCGTTCTGCCAAGATTTATCTCTGAGCCACTCTTTGAGTGTCCGCACAAATCGTTCGGCAATTCCATTGGATTGAGGGCGATGCCGAGCAGTCAGGACGTGGATAAATTTTCGAGTTTGGGCCAATTCTTGAAAAACTTTGGCTGTGAAATGAATCCCTCGGTCTGAAATCAAAAACTGCAATTCAGGAGGTAGCAAATCTCGCAAAGCGGCCACCACCATTTCGGCCGTTACCCTTGAGCCAGCCACAAACAAAGGCAAGCCCAGGCATTGTCGGCTACAATTATCAACAATGACCAAAACGGCAATCCAAGCGGTGACGATAGGCAATTGAGACCATCTTTGCCGCAGATTGAAACGCTTTTGTCGCCATTGTTCATCCTCTTGTTTTCGTTTCTCCAATGTCTTACGACGCTGTTGGCGCAAAGTTCTCCATTGCTCGTCTTGTTGCCGCTGTTGTTGCGCCTTTCGCTCTGCCTTTAACTGTTTCCAAGCCTCGTTTTCCTGTTTTCGTTGCTCGCGCACAGTTCGGCGTTCATCTCTCAACTGTTTTTCTGTCTGACTTAGGGCTTGTTTTTGGGCTTTGATACTGTCTGGCTTTTCCTCTTTTGCCTTTCTCGGCTCTGAATTCGAGGAAACGGCTACAAATTCGGCCATTACTGCGGCATAATCTCGCTTTGGGTCTTCGAATACTCGACCAGGATATTGGGGCTCACCTTTTTCTTCGACTGTTCTTTCAACAACTAATCGTCCAGATGAACCACTGACAGCCGGTAGTTTTGTTTCTGTTTGGTGCGTCACTGGCACAAAACAGAGGTCAACATTCACCGTTTGGCCGGCTTTGTCTGCGCTTCGGACTGCTGGTTTATTAGGACTCTTTTTTTATTCTCTGCTTCGGACTTGGACCATAGACCGGCATCCTTTAATATCCGTCGTACCGTGTTGGGACTAATCACTGCTAGCCAGTTGTTATTTTTGCTCAACTCATCTGCAATTCGTCGTTTACCCCAACCCGGATGAGCGTGATGTAGGTCTATTACTTGCTTTTCTATATCCTCAACCGTCTTGTTTGGTGACTTGGGGGCATGGCTTTTGGTTTGTTCTAGCGCACCATAGCCACCCTCATCGAAACGCGGTTTCCAATAGTAAAAGGTGTCTCGACTAACTCGGGCCTTTCGACAAGCTTCGGCAACATTACCTGTTGCTTCCCAAGCCTCAAACAATATGCGACGCTGCTGGGCTGTTGTTGGTCTGAAATATGTGTGGGTTGTATTCATACCCACACTATACTCAATTTAGGTCATATGCAAAATGTATGACATCATCTTGACTAATACACTTTTAAGATATTTCCTTCTGTAATTCTGTATTCTGTTTCCGAAATCTTTTCTTCTACAATATCTCCAAGCAAAATGAATTTGTCGGGATATAGAGTTCGTATTTCTGACCATTTCATATCTGTTTCTTCCCTATTAGTTTGTTTCTTTCTGTCAAGGGCTATTGTAGTTCTACCCATCATAAAAAGCAAAGGCCATTTGAGAGCCTCAAATGGCCTGATTGTGTATTGTGACGCTTTGTGTCCTTATCACCACTGCGCGCGCAAGCCCATCAATGCGAAGAGGTGAGCCTTAGTGCCAGGCAGGAATAAAAAGTCGCTTATTGCTGGCCTGG
>JAAEPI010000193.1 GCA_024232835.1 Cytophagales bacterium | reverse complement strand
TTTTACCCATGGGAAGTCACCGCAGCGCCCCTGAAGTTGAGAAAATTTTTGAATTTCTGAGTCGAAAACAATGCATTTCTTGCACTCTGACAAGGTTTTACGTTAGTTTTTTTTACCAATTTGCCATCCTTGATCCAAGTGTATCTGAGCGGTTCTTGTCCAACAGCTCTGCATTCAAGTGCCATCTGCTCTTTCTCAGTCACATCAATAACATTTGGTGGAGATTTGACAAATTTTGGCTCCTTATCCTGAGCTCGCCCCTCTGAACCACTGGTTGTCTCCTCCAGAACCGTCAAAACAGCCTGAATTACGATGGAGCAAAATCACGATTACCCAGAGAAACATAATAATATCGAAGTTTGCTTCATTCACACCTGAGTACAATCAGCTCCCAGTTTGTTTCTCACTGAGCAAATGTACGTGCCGACGTTTTCAGGTGAGACATTTGAAATTGTCAGGGAACACCAGCCATTATTGGAGAAGTTCAGTTTCGTCTTTGGAGTGGTCTTCAAGCGGTCTTCGTCTTTCATCCAAATCACCTGAATATTCTACTGTTTTCCTGTAATATCCGCGCAAA
>JAAEPI010000192.1 GCA_024232835.1 Cytophagales bacterium | reverse complement strand
TCTGAGAATAATTGTCTTGAAGAAACGACTGACAGAGAAGGCTTTAAAGTAACTCCTTATTACAAAAATTTCTATAGAATTTTGGAGGAATTCGTCAAGTTCACCGCAGATGCTCAAAATTCGCTTAGAAGAAGTTGGTTGGACTACCTAAAAAGATACAATGAAGAACAAGCTGGAGTAGAAAGTGGAGCACAGCCCGAGGATTTATCCGAAAAAATCAAGAACTCCCTGTCAAAGTCATCTGCATGCCATATTCAAACAGAAGAGTTGAAAATCCTTTTAAGTGAAAACGTCTTCAAGGCACAGGAAACTATCGGACATATTACTGAGCAATTACCCCCGCATATAAATCATATTTCTGAACTGAGGGAATCGGTAAGTTCATTAGGCAAGCACATAACGGAGGCCAATGAGCTTGCCGGTAGTATAGATGAATATTTACAGGAACTTTCGACGGTAAAAGGAGTCGAATCATTGCTGGATGATAAACTCAAAAGTTTGCGCGAACAATCGAGCCAGTTATTTGAATTGGCTGGTCTGGGATTAACTACT
>JAAEPI010000191.1 GCA_024232835.1 Cytophagales bacterium | reverse complement strand
CTGAGTTTCTCTAATTCTGAAATCTTCTGAAAATAGGCCTCTTGGTCCTTGCTGTTTGTACTTCATTATTGTTTTCTTTGACATTGCATGCAATATAACATAAATTGCTCTATTTTAGCTAGTTAAGTTTAGAGGTAGCCTATAGTACAAGAAAACCAGGTACTTCGGTGAGAAGGCATAACCTAAGTTATTCAGACGAACCAATGAAGTGGTAAGTGCCTAATTTTGAAGTAACTCATCCATGGAATAAAAAATCTAATGACCAATTCAGTGTTTAATAGCAATACCATTCGATTTATACCATCACACGCAATCAAATCGAAACTTCTAAATAAAACCACCTAGGCATTTGTACTAAGTTTGATCATATGATTATAAGGGAAAGTACGTCTACCAATGCGAGCCTCATCGGTACATCTTTGTATTAATAAATAAAGCACATATGATTGTCCAGAAGCTAACGAACCCCTCAATTCCTACTTTCCAAGAAACAGAAGAAGAAACACAATTGATACTAGAATGCGCCGAAAACATATTGGGTCATTTGAATCGGTTGATAGAAAAAGATGCTCAAGGGAAATATGTGGATCATAGAAATGTACTGGGTAGAATGATCTCCTCATGCGAACATGACCTGAGCCAAGGCATCTTCAATGCTAAGCCTTCGCTTTCATAATCTCCCTTATCTCGTTAAGCTTTAATAAAGCCTCTACAGGTGAGGTAGCATTTATATCCGTTTTATTTATGACTTCAATAACCCGTTCAAAACGAGGATCCGATTGAAACAAATTCATTTGGTATTCCTGCTCAGGAAGCTGAGCTAATCGCTCTTTATCACTTTCCTTTACTTTCTCCTTTTCCAGGTGCTTGAGAATAGCATTCGCTCTGAGCACTATTTCATTGGGCATTCCTGCCATCTGCGCTACATGGATTCCAAAACTGTGTTCGCTCCCACCTTCAACCAGCTTTCTCAAAAACACCACTTTGTTTTCCAATTCCTTAATGGAGACATTGAAATTCTTAACTCGATTCAAATCATCCGCTAATTCATTCAATTCATGATAATGAGTAGCGAAGAGAGTTTTTGCCCTGTGTTGCCCATTGTTATGCAAATGCTCCACGATCGACCAGGCAATAGAAATTCCATCATACGTACTCGTCCCACGCCCAATTTCATCCATCAACACCAAAGACTGATCGCTAAGATTATTCATAATACTGGCCGTCTCGGTCATCTCCACCATGAAGGTGGACTCACCCCTCGAAAGATTATCCGATGCTCCAACTCTGGTGAACACCTTATCCACAATTCCAATACGCGCGTGACCAGCCGGAACATAACAACCCATCTGCGCCATTAGTACGATGAGGGCTGTCTGACGAAGAAGTGCCGATTTCCCAGCCATGTTGGGACCCGTGATAATCATGATTTGCTGAGATTCTGAGTCTAGGAAAACATCGTTCGGCACGTATTCTTCGCCCACTGGAAGGTTGTGCTCAATCACCGGATGTCGACCCTGCTTGATGTCAATGCTTAGATCATCTACAATTGTGGGCCTGATGTAATTATTCCTTTTGGTGAGTCGCTGAAAGTTGCTCAAGCAATCAAGTTCGGCCAGTATTCGGGCATTTTTTTGGATGGCCAATGTATAGTCAGCGGCAAAGCTGATCAATGACTGATAAATTCTATTTTCGATCGCAGAAATCTCACTTTCCGCTCTCAATATCTTCTCCTCATATTCTTTTAGCTCTTCAGTGATGTATCGCTCAGCATTTACGAGCGTCTGTTTCCGAATCCATTCTTCAGGTACCTTGTCCTTGTGAACGTGGGTCACTTCCAGATAATAGCCAAACACTTTATTGTATGCTATCTTCAATGATGAAATTCCTGTTCGCTCCGTTTCCTCTTTTACGATTTTGGCCAGATGATCTTTCCCTGAAAAAGCCAACGACCGATACTCGTCTAGCTGCTCATCAACTCCATCATTGATCATGTTGCCCTGAGAAATCAGCATGGGTGCGTCCTCTCTAAGTTCTGTTGTTAATTTTTCAATCAGCCCATCACATGTATCCAACTGATCAGCCATCTCCTTCAATGTACCTTCTCCTTTTCTGAGTACTTCTCGAATTGGAACAATTCTCTCCTGACTTGATTTCAAATGATTAAGTTCACGAGGATTGACTCTCCCAGTGGCCACTTTAGAAACCAAGCGTTCCAAATCAGAAATTGCCTGAAGATTTTCGTCTAATATCTCTGCCAGCGCCTCGTCATTGGAAAGCTGCTCTACAATATCCAATCTCTTCTGAATACTTTTATTTTCTTTCAATGGAAGCACAATCCATTTCCTAAGAAGTCGGTGACCCATTGGGGTTCGACAATCGTCAAGTACATCTACTAATGATTGGCCATCCGCCTGTGCTGGTACAATCAACTCAAGGTTTCTAACAGTAAATCGATCCAGCCAAACATACTGATCACGCTCTACGCGCGAGATGTTGGCTATGTGATCCACCCTTTTATGTTCTGTATGATCTAAGTACTGAAGCACTGCACCGGCTGCTACAATTGCCTCAGGCATTTCTTCAATGCCGTATCCTTTTAGATTTTTTGAATTAAAATGATTTATCAATTTCTCATACCCAAAATCAAATTGAAATATCCATTCTTCCAATCCATTTTTGCTAGTCCCAAAAGGGATTTCTCTTTGGTCAGATTTGGATAGAATGATTTCTTTTGGTTGAAAATCTTGAATTAATTTATCAACATAATCTTCACTTCCATTTGCGACCAAAAATTCTCCTGTTGATAAATCAAGAAATGCAATTCCTGTATTTTCCTTGCCTTGATGAATGGCGGCCAAATAGTTATTTCGGTTGGCGTCCAGCACCTGATCGTTCAAAGAAAGTCCAGGTGTAACTAGTTCTGTAACTCCGCGCTTCACAATCCCCTTGACCTGCCTTGGGTCTTCTAATTGATCGCAGATGGCCACTCTCCTACCGGCTCGTACCAATTTTGGTAAATAGGTGTCTAACGAATGATGAGGAAATCCAGCAAGCTCTATATGAGAGGCTGCCCCGTTGGCTCGTTTCGTCAATGTGATTTCGAGAATCTTGCTCGCTTCTATGGCATCCTGCCCAAACGTTTCATAGAAATCACCAACTCGAAAAAGAAGCAGTGCGCCGGGATACTTGGCTTTAATGGCCATGTATTGTTTCATTAGAGGCGTCTCCTTTTTTGATTTGGTGGTCATGTGTATTTTTGAATCCCGATGGGAGGCAATATTACTTCGAAATCATGCGAAAATTAAAAAACGAGGAGTTGGATCGATTAAGTGTTGAGGATTTTAAAACTGCAAGCAAAATTCCAATTTGCCTGATACTCGATGACATTCGTAGCATGCACAATGTAGGATCCACATTTCGAACAAGTGACGCTTTTCTCCTTGAGAAAATTTATCTCTGTGGTATCACGGCTCATCCGCCTCATCGTGAAATACAAAAGACAGCACTTGGAGCCACAGAGACAGTGGATTGGGAATATTGTGAGGATATCATGCAGCTGGTTGATCGATTAAAAGTAGATCATTTGATCGTGAGTGTGGAACAGGCTGAAGGAAGCGTGAGCCTAGAAAATTTCCAACCTGAGCCAGAAACAAAATACGCATTCATCTTTGGAAATGAAGTTTTTGGTGTGAAGGATGAAATTGTTCAGCAATCTGATGTGTGCTTAGAAATTCCCCAGTTTGGGACCAAGCATTCTTTGAATATTTCTGTAAGTATTGGGGTGGTGGTTTGGAATTATTTTTTAAAAGTAAATAAGTAGGGTCTTCTAAAAAACCCTTAACAAATCGATTATCAAGGAAGAGGATAGCTGTTTCAAGCGTTGAAGTGCAAGCATTTCAAGAGTATTTGATAATTTTCCCGCACTTCGAAATATGCCTTCGGCATTTTTCATGTTAGTCTCAGGCACATCATCCCTGCCAAGCCATAGGCATTGTACTTCACGAGCTTCAGCTCGAAGTATGCTTATACATCTTCGCTTCGCCCGTTCGTATCTAATGCGCCTGAGACTTTTTCAGCAGACCCTAAGTAAGAGTGCAATAAAGGCGGCTCATACGAAAGCGAAACAATTGGTGTAATTGGAATTGAGTTTCCAATCTTAATTATTCCTATCAAATCCTATTGTCCAGAAAATAGCCTACCAAACAAAAAACACCTTAATGATTGATCATTGTCATATTCTTTGGTTAAGTCTTATGAGAGGTTTGTTTTAAATAGTTCAAATTCAAAAAATCGATTCTAACCTTCAGCTGATAAATAATATATGCTTTGCTGTTGAGAACTTGGTTGAGAAGATAATTTGCCGTCATACTGTTCTTGAATTGGCATCCAATTATTTAACAAACCACAATTTTTTAATCTTAAGAACAACAAAATGTACAAACAAATGAAAAATGTCAAACTATCCATGGCTCTGGTGCTACTAGTAGTACTTGCCTTTTATGGTTGCAACAAAACAGCTGAAAAAAAGGCTGAACCAGTTACCGATGAGATTTCCTTAACAGATGCTGAATTGAGCCGAGCATCGGATCTTTATTTTAATACATGTGCGGGATGTCATGGCACATTGAGAAAAGGGGCAACCGGTCCGCATTTACTACCTGAGGCACCAGAAGGAGATGCTGCTCCTGGAACAAAGGCATTAGGTACAGACGTTTTAAAAGTATTTATGATGAATGGGACGCCAGGTGGGATGCCTGATTGGGGTAAACAAGGAATTCTTAATGACGAGGAAATCGATCTACTTGCTAGATTCTTGCAGATTCCACCACCTCCAATCCCAGAATTCACAATTGACGACATGAAAGCAAATTGGAAAGTTATCATTCCTGTTGCAGATCGTCCTACCGAACCTCAGCATGATCTTAATTGGCAGAATTTCTTTGGAGTTGTACTCCGTGATGCCGGTCAGGTAGCCATTATTGATGGCGATACGAAAGAATTGATAAGTATAGCTGAAACAGGATTTGCGGTTCATATATTGCGTTCCTCAGCTGGAGGAAGATATTTCTATTCAATAGGTCGTGATGGTAAAGTAACGCTGATAGATACATGGATGGAGAAGCCATCTGTGGTAGCAGAAGGCAAGGCATCATTCGACGCACGTTCGATTGAGGTAAGTAAATACAAGGGCGAAAAAGGAGATTTTGTAGATAAGTATGTTATTGTAGGGGGCTACACGCCATCACATTATGTGGTCATGGACGCTCTGACCTTGGAGCCATTAAAAGTTGTAGGTACTTCAGGAAAAATATTGGGAGAAGGAGAATATCTTGAGGAAGCTCGTGTTGCCGCCATCGTTGCTTCTCATAAGGATCCATTGTGGGTTGTTAATGTGAAAGAAACAGGCATGGTGTGGCTAATCGATTATAGTGATCTGGAGAAAATCGATGAGAACACCGAAAAGATAGCAACTGCTCAATTCTTACATGATGGTGGATGGGATGTCACAGGACAGTACTTCATCGTAGCTGCCAATGCCAGCAATAAAATGGTTGTGATAGATGTGGATAATAAGAAACTTGAGACCATAATTGAAACAGGGATCAAGCCTCACCCAGGGAGAGGGGCGAATGTGAATAATTCTGAATTCGGGAATCTTTTTGTAACGGGACATTTAGGTGAAAACAAATTGTCCTTCATTGCTACTGCTTCTGGTGAGAATAAGTGGAAAGTAGTTAAAGAACTCGCGCTTCCTGGTACGGGTGGTGGAAATCTATTTGTGAAGACACATCCTAACTCAAATCATCTTTGGGCAGATAGGGCGCTCAACAATGATGTTACATTGCAACGCTCCATATTCGTGATTGACAATGAAACACTGGAAGTAATCAAATCTATTGAAGTGCCTGAGCAATACATTGGTCGGGCAGTTCACCTTGAATACAATAAAGCAGGAGATGAAGTATGGGTGTCTGTTTGGGGAAAAATGGATAAGCCTGCAGAGAATGCCATCCTTGTTTATGATGATGAGACCATGGAATTGACAAACGAAATAACTGGCGATTGGGTAATAACTCCAACCGGGAAATTTAATGTGTACAATACAATGGGAGATATTTATTAGCCGATAGTTATTGCATCTTTAATTGTAATACGATTAGACTGAATGAAAAGGCGGAGACAAGGTTTTGTCTCCGCTTTTTGTGAAAAAAATATTTATGTTATTGAAAAACCCAATCTTCTTGTTCATGAAATGCTGTGTCATGCTTTTAGGTATGTTGGCTTTGACAGGGAGTTTCGCCCAAAATACTGAAGATACTACGCGAATTGTCGCATTGGAGGAATTGGTTATTACCGCACAATTTGCGCCTCAATCCATTGACGAATCAGTATTCAAGATGAAAGTGCTAAAAGAGGCTGACATACAGGCAAAAGGAGCCAATAATTTGCGCGAGTTGCTGTTACATGAACTCAATATTGATCTGACCCAAAAATCTGTATTTGGTTCTAGCATTGATATTCAGGGGATATCCAAAGAGAATGTCAAAATTCTGGTAGATGGCACACCTGTTGTAGGGCGGCTAAATGGGGTGATAGACTTGAATCAGCTAGTTCTTGACGATGTGGAGCGCATAGAGATTATTCAAGGACCAACTTCTGTTTATTATGGAACAGATGCTCTTGCTGGAGTGATAAATATTATCACCAATAGACAACAAAGACATAAGATCACTGGTAATCTCTCCTCTTATTACGAGTCAGTCGGACAATACAACCTATCAGGAAAAATTGGTTATCGATCGAAGAATGACTTGGTGCAAATCTCAGGGGGGAGAAATTTTTTCGAAGGATATTCTGCAATAGATACCACTCGTAACAAGCAGTGGGAAAGTAGAGAACAGTATTTCGCAAAGGCCAATTACACACATTATTTTAAGGATCTTTGGATCAGTAATTCGGCAAAATATTTCATTGAAGAGCAATTGGAACTTGGCAATCCTGACCCCACGGATAGTGCCAAAGACGTTTACTACACCACCCGTAGATGGAATTATGATGCCGGACTATCGGGATATACTGCAAAGAACAAGTATATAAATGTAGTATTCTCATATTCTGATTACCTCAGATGGAGCCATACTTACGACGTGGATCTGAGTAACAATTCCAAGGTGATGTCTGACGCTAAAAATGATCACGATACCACACGATTCGATCAGTGGTTTCTCAAAGGGCAGTTTAGTCAGGAAGACAACAAGTTGTTTAACTATTCGCTGGGATATGATATCAGCTTAGAGTCAATAGAAGGAAAGCGGATTCTTGATACGCTTCAAACCATGGAGAATTACGCGATTTTTGGAGGCATAAGATATACACCTTTTGAAAAACTGGCTTTACAACCAGGCTTGCGCTATACTTACAACAACCGATACAATGCCCCTCTTTCTCCGGCCATAAATGTGAAATATGATTTGGGGAAAAATGCAAGCCTAAGAGCATCGTATGCACGTGGATATCGAGCACCCTCACTTAAAGAACTTTATCTGGAATTTTATGTCCCTGCTGGCCCCTTTACCTATCATATTCATGGAAATGAAGATTTAAAACCCGAACAATCGAACAATATAAGTCTCTCCTTCACGCAAGCGATGACACTTGGGAAGGAACGATCATTGAAAATAGAACCTTCATTGTTCTACAACGATATTGACAATTTAATAGCATTAAACACGCTTGTGAATTTTGAACGGTACTATATAAATATTAATCGACACAAAACATATGGTGGAAAAGTGGATGTTGTTTTTCTGCCTGTCAAAAACTTGACATTGGGCATGGGTTTTTCACATATTGAACGATACAATATCTTTTCTGAGGATCACGAAGTGACAAAATACACTTCTACCAATGACCTGAATGGAAGACTGAACTATAGTTTTTCACCATGGAATACCACTCTTCTAGTATACTATAAATACAATGGCAAGCGGCCTGGCTATTTCATAGAAAATGGAACTGGAGATCTACAGGAAACCCATGTGGCAGGCTATCATATTTTGGATATAAACCTGACAAAAACAACAAAAAAGGAGCAGATAAAGCTTTCAATTGGAGCAAAAAATCTATTGGATGTAACGAATATTGAAAGTGTCGGAAAGCAAACTGGGAAAATTCATTCCACCGATCTTGCGCTATGGGGGAGGACATTTTTCTTGAAATTGAGTATGAGTTTTAGGAAAGGAAATCTCTAATTTGTTAGTGTTTGGTTGGGTTGTCCTTTCTAATTCATATTGATGTACTCGATCATCATGAGTAAAGCCTTATTTCCCATTGTTATACAAGGGGAGTTTTAAAAGCGGACACTTATACCCAATCGAAACGAGCGTGGCATACCAGGTCTCAAACCTGCTGGTCGTCGGGCAACAGCATATTCAGTATTTGCTATGTTAGTAACCGAGCCAAAGAACGTGGTGCGACCGTCAAGGAAATAATTCAAACTTGCATCGGCTGTAAAGAATGCATCTATGCGATCTGTTGGCATAATTTCTCCAGTCCCCGGAGTGGTTCGTTGCTCACTTTGATATTTCCCATTTACTGAGAAACTATATTTCTTGGTTTTCAGAGAGGCACTGACGTACAATTGATTTCTAGCCAAATAAGGAATCTGATCTCCATCAGCAACAGAACCCCATCCCTCAAATCCACTTTCGAATGAGGTGTTGAAATGAGAATCAGTAAATGTATAAGCAACGGAAATAGGCAATGCGATTTTTTGCGCTAAGCCCGGAACATTGTAGCTCAACTCTACTTCTACTCCCTGTGTCAGAGCTTCGCCTGCATTGAACATCTCGCCTGAACCCGAGCCCCCTGCAGAGGCATTGTCTGCTCCTAATAAATTTTGATAATTGTTCACGAAGAAAATTGTGGACGCTGAAAACTTACTTCCATTGCTTCTCACTCCAACTTCATAATTGATAGACTCTTCTGGTTCAACCCCTTCAACACTTCCCCCTGGGGCAAATCCCTTATGGAGACCTCCGAAAAAGGACATCTTCTCGCCAAGAAGATAATTTACACCCACACCAGGAAGCCATGCAGAAAAATGATTGGATCGGGTGGCCAAGTCAGTCCCTCCTCTGGTGGGGTCTATCTTGCCAAAGTCCTTTCGACTTACTTTCACATTCTCATTTCGAATCCCTGGAGTGAATCTCCAGTTCCCCACTTTGATTTTGTAAAAAATGAAACTAGCCACGGCATCTGCCTTCTCAATGCGATTGGCATTTGATCCAGGTACACCCTTGTCCACCAATTTCATTACTTGGTCTTCCATTGCATAGCCATCTTGAAACTGAAAACGATCTTCTTTATCCTGGTGAATGCGTGTGCTAATATGAATATCGTGTGAGACTGTTCCAGTTTCAAATTCAACATCAAAAGTGGTCTGAACTCCTTTTGCCACATACGTTCTGTTGTTAGCGCGTACGATCAAATCACCCAACGTAGAACTGGACATTCCAGTGAGCAAATCAAATTCATCAGAAAAACTTGTCGGATCCTCAAGTACGGCGGATAAACTCTCACCTCCAACAGAATGAAGTTTATACCAATTTCTTCGGAAAGTATTTCGATAGGCAGTGGTAACAACCTTAAACAACTTCGGCATTTCAAGATAGTGTTGAATCGAGAATCTGTTTTGCTCAGCATCCATATTATCCACTTGGGAAGCAGCATATCGCCGATAGGGATCTTGGTCAAAATCCTCCTGAGTTAAACCCAGATAGGTCTCATCAGAATCCTCTACCGTGCGCCCAATAGCAAAGGTCAGCGATTGATAATTTCTTACCTCGGGTGTAGTATTGACTGTAAATTTCGCGTTGTAATCGGCCTTTCGGAATCCCGTATCTCCATTAGGAACTTGTTTAAATCCAGAAGATCCGTACTGATACGTTTCAACCAAATAGCCAAAATTTTCCTTTTTATCACCCAAGTATGTATGCACATTGGCATAGCCAAAGCTCCCAACAGTCATTCCCAAGAACATGGACTGGTATGTAGGAATAGGTGTAGACAGGAAGTTGATAGCGCCCCCTGATGTGAAGGGACCAAATCGAACCTGACTACTCCCTTTCAACACTTCTACACCACCCATTCGACCGACAGTCGGGAAATAGTACGCAGACGGTGCAGCGTAAGGTGCTGGTGCGGCAAGAATGCCATCTTCCATCAATGTAATTTTTGAGCTTCGTTCAGACCCAGAACCACGCAAACCAATATTAGGCCTCAAACCAAAACCATCTTCTTCTTGAACATTCACACCGGGGACTTGCTTAAGAATATCGTTGACATTCGAATATCTCTGCTCCTCAAGTTTTTTCGAGTCCAGATATTGAACCGATCCAGCAATGTCTCTTATGCCTTGTCTGCCAGCAGAAAGTGTATTCGTCTCAACGATAAATTCGGGTAAGGCAAGCAAGCTCTCTTTGACTTGAAATGAGCGTTCCATATCTGAAGTCACTTCTACCTTTTCTTCAATTGTCGTGAAGCCAACGGACGAAATTACCATGTCGTATATCCCGGGATTCATCACCAAACTAAACCTCCCTTTCGGATCAGTAACTGCACCAATGTCAGAGTTTTTTATACGAATTGTGGCATTGACTAGAGGTTCGTTGGTGCCCTCTTCATAAACAGTACCCTTTAGTGTATGTGTTTGCCCAAATCCAACTGAAGCCAGTAAGAATAGCGCAAAAAAAACGAATGACTGCTTAAGCATTCTGGAAGCTTATTAAGATTGATTATAAACACTGCAAAAATCACTTCATCATGGTTCCCACGCAATCGCTATTTGTAGGCATATTTCAACTCACTAATAGTAGGTAGTGATCACTAGATGTAGTGAGAGGATTGCAGATTTTATCGATTGACGACTGATTGGATTTCTAGAAGAAGTCTTATATCGTTTCCAATTGTCCTTTGCGATTTTTTCAACGTTAGATTACAGTCTCTGTTTCTCAGCTGTTTGTTTTTGGATCGGGACAATTATTGCCTGAGCTTCTTAATTCGACAAAATCGAATCAATTTCAAAATCTAAATCAATCAACTAAAGAGTCCGTGAACTTCACCGTCTATTCGTTCGTAGATTGAGGAAAAATCCTCCTTATGAGCCACAAAATCCAAATTGTTCACATCAATTATTAGCAATTTTCCCAGATCATAACCACCAATCCAATCTTCGTAATGTTCGTTGAGATTTTTCAAATAGTCCAATCGAATAGCGTTCTCATAATCCCTTCCTCTTTTTTGAATTTGTCTCACCAACTTCGGAACATCTGCCTGTAGGTACACCAGCAAGTCTGGCGGTTGCACATGTTGGATCATGGAATCAAAAAGAGTTAAATACGTAGCGTAATCACGGTCATTGAGAAATTTTGACTTATGAAGATTCGTTGCAAAAATATAGGCATCCTCATAAATAGTACGATCTTGAACAGTTGAAAGTCCGCTCTCTCTAATATTCTTAATTTGTTGAAATCTGCTGTTTAGAAAGAAAATCTGAAGGTGAAATGCCCATCTGGCCATGTCTTCGTAAAAACTCGGTAGATACGGATTATTGTCAACAGCTTCAAACTCAACCTCCCAACCATAATGGCCGGCCAACTGAGTGGCTAACGTCGTTTTCCCTGAGCCAATATTTCCACAAATAGCAATGTGCATTCGTGGCTAAAGTAGTTCATCCCCTCAGAGGACAAAACTGGGTCAGTGAAAACTTATCCACAGAATACAAACTGCTTTGAAAGCTACCAGAAAGAAATCAAGTACCTCGGAGCAAGCCTGTCTGGCTGACAAAGGCAGACTCACGAGGTATAAATGGAAAAATATTTCTTCATTCGATGCAATCACCTGGGAACCTGCCTACCAGGCAGGTAGTACCTGGTGGGATTACACTTTTGTCATCCCACTTTCCATTGCGTATACGATTAGTTCAGCAGGAGATTTTAAGTTTAGTTTTTTAAGAATATTCTTCCTGTGGGAATTTATTGTGTGGACACTAATATTCAATTTATCCGCAATATCCACAGTACGCTGGCCTTTCGTTATCCAATTCAAGACTTCAAATTCTCGTGGAGATAAATCAGCTGGGTCGCAAGTGACTTCTTCGGATATAGGATTTGTCATCACCTGATCAAGAATTCTATTGCAGAAGAATCTATTCCCAATAGAGATGGATTGGATCGCATTGACGATTTCCATTTTGCTACACCCTTTGGTAACGATTCCTCGAATGCCCAAATCAAGCAATGTTCTAATATGACTCTTATTATCTCGATTTGTGATCACTAAAACCTGAGGATATTCATTCTTTATTATTTCCTCAAGCAAATCATTCAAATCTTCTTTTTGCTCTTCATAATCCAAAATTACAACGTCGGGTTGATGCTTGACTATCGAATGCTTCAAGTCATCTGAATGTTCAAGAACCTCCATTAAATCGAAAGCAGGATCCTCTCCCAACAAATGCATGAGACCCTCTCTTGTTAGAAACTGGAAATCAAAGAGTATGACTTTTATTGGATTCATTTATTTAGAATCAATCTAAACAACACAAATGTAGCTCGATTTCCCTAATTGTTCTGTTGATGATTTTTCTGAATGCGTTAGCATCCAGACTTTCGTTATTTACATTTGTGTCTATCAAACAAAGATAAAGATATGGACTATCGATTAGAACACGATACAATGGGTGAGGTGAAGGTGCCAGCAGATAAATATTGGGGAGCTCAAACTGAAAGATCTCGTAACAACTTCAAAATTGGCGGTGAAAAGAACCGCATGCCTCAGGAGATTGTGCAAGCCTTCGCCATTCTCAAAAAGTCCGCTGCTGAAGCAAACAAAGAACTTGGTGTGCTGCCAGAAGAAACAGCAAAAATAATTGCTCAGGTCTGCGATGAGGTTTTAGATGGCCAACTAGATGATCAGTTCCCTTTGGTCGTGTGGCAAACAGGATCAGGCACACAATCCAATATGAATTGCAATGAAGTAATCGCTAATCGAGGACACGTAATAAATGGAGGAGTATTGACAGATAAAGAAAAATCAATTCATCCTAATGATGACGTAAACAAAAGCCAAAGTTCCAATGATACGTTCCCCACTGCAATGCACATTGCGGGCTATAAGAAAATTCTAGAACATACCATTCCCCGAGTTGAAAGCCTACGTGACACCCTTGATAAAAAGGCTAAATCATTCACGGATATAGTGAAAATTGGGCGTACACATTTCATGGATGCAACACCATTGAGTCTCGGTCAAGAATTCTCAGGATACGTCTCTCAGCTATCTCATGGGCTAAAAGCACTAAAAAACACGTTGGATCATCTATCCGAATTAGCGCTAGGTGGAACAGCAGTCGGTACTGGATTAAATACTCCTGAAGGTTACGCGGAATTAGTAGCAGAGAAGATTGCAAGAAATTCCGGAATGCCCATGCGTACTGCTGAAAACAAGTTTGAAGCGCTAGCGGCACATGACGCTATCGTAGAATCACATGGAGCGTTGAAACAACTGGCTGTGAGCCTTATGAAAATAGGCAATGATGTTCGTATGCTTTGTTCGGGTCCGAGGAGTGGTATTGGTGAAATTGTGATTCCGGAGAATGAACCAGGTTCTTCAATTATGCCCGGTAAGGTAAATCCAACTCAGTGCGAAGCGTTAACAATGGTTTGTGCCCAAGTACTAGGAAATGATGTAGCAATCTCCACTGGTGGCATGACAGGCCATTTTGAATTGAATGTGTTCAAACCGATGATGATTTTCAATTTGCTCAATTCTGCTACTCTTCTGGGAGATGCATGTGAATCCTTCAATGATCATTGCGCTATCGGCATTGAGCCCAATTATCCAGTCATTAAGGAGAAGCTGGAAAATTCGCTTATGCTGGTAACGGCTTTGAACACACACATCGGTTATGAGAATGCTGCGAAAATTGCGAAAAAAGCTCACAAAGAAGGCAGTACTTTAAGGCAAGCTGCCGTTGATTTGAACTTGTTAACCAATGAACAGTTTGATGAATGGGTGAGACCTGAAAATATGATAGGATCGCTTGATAAGTAGTTTTTTAAAAGATTTGCGTACTTTTGATGCAACTAAATAGACAAAATTCGATTTTAGTAAGAATATGTGAACCACCACCGCAGTTCAATTCAAAACTTAAATCATAAACACATGAAAAGACTAGTTACTTTGTTTGCAATTACAATGGCCATCATAGTATCCTTTGATGGAATGGCTCAGATGTCCAAGAAGGAAGCCAAGGAGTGGAAAAAGAGAATGAAAAAAACCAGCCCTGAGAGTTTTAAGAATATGATTGATGAAAACAAATCAATGAAGAGTCAGGTGTCCAGCCTACGATCTGAATTGGATAATGTTGATGATCAATTAGCTTCGAAAGATGATCAAATCAACCAATACGCCGCTCAAGCGGCTGATTTGAGAGATCAATTGGCAAAAGTAAATTCCAAATACGCTTCTTCTAGCTCGGGTGGAAACATCGATGAAAATGTGGGTGTGATCTTCAAGGTTCAAATCGGCGCATATAAAGAGATCGATTTGAGTGAAGACAACAGTTCAAGCTTCAATTCTGAAAAAGGAGATTTGAACAAGTACACAATAGGTGTATTCAAGGACTATTGGGAAGCTGATACGTTCAAGAAATACGTTCGAGAGATGGGAGTAAAAGACGCGTGGATCGTTTCTTACAGAGATGGCCAGCGAGTAGATATCAAAGACGTACTCGAGGGTAAGTCTTAAATCCACTCAAATACTATTGAAGTCTCCTGCCTTTGTGGGAGACTTTTTTTGTGCCTCTCATTTTAGCTAATTTTGCCCTTCCATGATCCATTATAAAAATACTGCGGAAATAGAATTGATGCGAGAGAGTGCTCTGCTAGTGTCCAAAACATTGGGGATGCTTGCCGAACAAGTGAAGCCTGGCGCTAATCCGCTAGATCTGGATAAGAAGGCTGATGAATTCATCAGAGATCATGATGCCGTGCCTGGCTTTCTAGGACTTTATGATTATCCGAAATCAATCATCACTTCGGTGAATGAGCAAGTGGTACATGGTATCCCGACAAGTCGTCCATTGGAAGAAGGGGATGTCGTGGGAATTGATATTGGTGTATTAAAGAATGACTTTTATGGTGATCATGCATACACATTCGCAGTAGGCGAAATATCAGAGCCAGTCAAGGATCTTCTGAGAGTAACTAAAGAGTCCCTTTATCTGGCAATTGACCAACTGGTTGCTGGAAAAAGAATTGGAGATGTGAGTTTCGCTGTTCAAGAGCACGCCGAGCGACATGGATATGGTGTTGTTCGAGAACTCGTAGGTCATGGACTTGGGCGAAAAATGCACGAATCTCCAGAGGTACCGAATTTCGGTAAACGTGGACGAGGAAGCAAAATTAAAGATGGGCTCGTGGTTGCCATCGAACCAATGATAAATATGGGTACACGACGTGTCATACAGCTTGATGATGGGTGGACCATTGTAACTGCCGACAAACAACCTTCTGCCCACTTCGAACATGATGTGGCAGTTGTTAATGGGAAACCGGAGATTCTTTCGACATTCAGTTATATCGAAGAAGCTCTTGAGAAGATGAATGCAGTGATGGTCTAGTTATATCGTGTATAATTTAATTGAATCATCGTCTTTAATTAAATACTAAACTATGGCGTACGACCAACATCTGGAAGATCGAATTAGCCGAATTCTAAAAGAGAAGGGAACCCCATTTGATGCCAGGAAGATGATGGGAGGACTCTGCTACATGGTGGATGATAAAATGTGCGTGGGAATAGTGAAAGATCATTTGATGGCACGAGTAGGCACTGAAATCTATGAATCCGTACTCTCCAAGCCTGGATGTAAGCCGATGGATTTTACCGGTCGTCCAATGAAGGGATTCGTTTTTGTTGGAGCTGAAGGTATTGATCAAGAAGATGAACTAAATTATTGGATTCAATTATGCCTTGATTTCAATCCGATGGCTAAGTCTAGCAAGAAGAAAAAATAATCCATTTCCTCCTTCTTCAAGGAGCAGTGTGATACGACCTATCCGGATCATCAAAATAAAAAGACTTGAATCTGCTTGTGATTGAATTCCATGGCCTCAAGATCAAAAATGTATCGGTACTTTTGCGATCGCATAATCCTTGACAATGCCTCGATTTAGAAAAATAATAATGAAGCTCCTTATCTGGCGCCTAAAATACGTCAGTGACAATAATTTCCTGATCATCATAGCAAGTGCTGTGGGCTTGGTCGCAGGTCTTGCAGCAGTTATTCTAAAAAGTACGGTTCATGAAATTAGTCGTTGGCTTGATCTCTATTTGAATAAATATGAGGTCAATTATTTATATCTCGGCCTCCCTATTCTTGGAATTCTGTTAACGGTGGTCTTAGCGAAATACATTTTTCGTGAAAATATGGGCCATGGAATTACCGATATCCTATATTCAATTTCGAAAAATTCGAGCATCATTCGGAAGACCAAGACGTACTCCCGAATGGTCACCAGTGCCTTAACGGTTGGATTTGGTGGCTCGGTTGGTTTGGAGGCACCCATCGTACTCACTGGATCAGCAATCGGATCAAATCTTTCCAGACTCGTTCACTTGGACTATAAAAGTAGAACGTTACTGATTGGTTGCGGGGCAGCAGGAGCTATTGCTTCTATCTTTAATTCTCCGGTCGCAGGTATGATCTTTGCGATGGAGGTCATCCTCACCGAGGTGACAGTTGCACAGTTCATCCCTATTCTGATCGCTTCAGTAGGAGGTCAACTTGTATCAATGATGCTATTAGGTGAGGATATTCTATTCTCCTTCACCCTGACAGATCAATTCAAAACGTCCGACACACTTCCTTTTGCTGCTTTGGGGATCGTGTGTGGCTTGGCCTCTATATATTTTGTGAAAACTATAAAGGGGGTCGAGGGTATGCTTCATAAACTTCAAAACACATTCGGCAGAGTCGCAATTGGTGGATTGGCCTTGGCTCTTATAATTTTAACATTTCCACCCCTTTTTGGAGAGGGATATGAAAGTATAAAGTTCTTGCTATCAGGTCAAGAAACAGCCATTTTCGAGCGGAGCTTCTTTTATTCTCTTTCGGATAATTCAACGGCAATAATTGCCTTTGTTGCTCTGATAATAATTACCAAACCAATTGCGACGGCTCTAACCTTGGGCTCTGGAGGAAGTGGTGGAATTTTCGCTCCTTCGCTTTTCATGGGAGGAATGGTTGGGTTTCTTTTCGCTCGTGTGGCCAATACTTTTTACTCTGCATTGGATTTGAGTGAAAGCAATTTCACCCTTGTAGGGATGTGTGGAGTTATGAGCGGAGTGCAGTATGCTCCACTCACCGCTATCTTCCTAATAGCTGAGATTACCAGCGGATACGAATTGTTCGTTCCTCTGATGGTGGTGTCAGCACTTTCTTATAGTACAGTGTCATATTTTGAAAAGCATTCAATCTACACGAAGGGACTTATTGAAAAAGGAGATCTTATTAGACACGATAAAGACAAGCAGGTTCTAAGCCTTATTAATCTTAAAAAAATCATTGAAACAGATTTGTTGACCATATCTCCAGATGCCAAACTGGATGATTTGGTAGGACTAGTCAAAAAGAGCAAGCGTAACATTTTCCCAGTTGTGAATGACGAAGGCATCTTGGAAGGGATTGTATCATTAGATCAAATTAGAGACATCATGTTTGATGATGAAATGCGAAGAAAGGTAGAAATTAGGGCCCTCATGCAGATGCCTCCAACATCTGTGAGCTTGCAAGAAAAAATGCAATCAGTGATGAATAAGTTTGAAATGACTCAAGCGTGGAATCTGCCAGTATTAGATGAAGGAAAATATCATGGGTTCATCAGTAAATCACGGATATTTAATGCTTATCGAACCAAACTTAAGCGACAATCCAAGCAATAGGTAAATTACCAATAACCTGACAGTCAGGTGGTTACAATAAGGCAATTCATAGTTGTCCACAAATTTATGATTCAATAGTACCGTTATAATAAGTTGTAATACAGGTAGTTATATCAAAACACATCAGTCCTGTTGATAACTTAGGTGTTTTGTTAATAAGTTTTTGTCTAGGTAATCTTTGCTTGAATCGAATAAATTAGGCATATTTCATATCTATTTCCAATAAGCTTCAAGTTTGTCTTACTGATTCAGCGGATTCCGTCAAATGAGGGCATTTGATTATTGGGATTTGAATAGTCCAATTTAGCATGGCTAATACAAGAGTTTTAGGAAATCACAAAATAATCCAAATTAATCGCTATTGACTAATCGAACATTCCTTTCACCTTTTTCGTAACCAATTATCAATGAAGCAGTTGCTTTTTCTAGGCGTTTTTATATCCTCGTTTTTCGTCCAATCACAAGACGTCAAGGTGATGAAATTTCCTAAACTTCAAAAAAAAATCCTGACAGCAGATGCCCCCCTGACCATCTTTAATTTTTGGGCAACCTGGTGTGGCCCTTGTGTGAGAGAGATGCCTCATTTCGATAGATATGCCAATAACCCAGACGTTAAAGTATATTTGATCAGTTTAGACTTTGAAGGCGAAATAGAGAAAGTCAAGAAGTTTGTGATGAAGAAAGGGATAAAATCAGAGGTGATCCATTTGAACGAAAAAGATTACGACTCGTATATGGCCAAGGTAAGCAACGAATGGACAGGTGCTATCCCGGCGACTCTCTTCGTAGACGAATGGGGGAAAACCTATTTCCATGAAAATGAGTTTACCAAAGATGAACTTGATAAAGCAATAAAGAAGTATCTCAACTAAATATAAAAAAATGAAAAAGACTTTTTTGGTGATTGCAGGAATACTGGTACTAGCGGCTGGTCTTTTTATGAATGCTCAAAATTCAATAGCCGGAGGTTATGAAGTTGGCGACTATGCACAAGACTTCCAGCTTAAAAACGTCGATGGTAAAATGGTATCATTGGCCGACTATAAAAGTGCCAAAGGATTCATTGTGATTTTCACTTGCAATACATGTCCTTTTGCACAAGCATATGAGCAAAGGATTATTGATTTGGATAAAAAATACGCAAGTAAGGGATTCCCTGTTATTGCTATTAATCCCAATGATGTGGAGAGGATGCCTGGTGATTCAATGAAGGAAATGTTGAAACGTTCGAATGAGAAAGGATACACCTTCTCGTATCTCAGGGATGACTCCCAAGAGATCGCACGAGCTTTCGGTGCTACGAAAACACCATATACGTATTTACTTAATAAAACTGGAGGAAAATATAAAGTGGAATTCATTGGAGCTATTGATGACAATCCCAATGATTCTGACAATGTAGATCAAACGTACGTTGAGGATGCCATCAACGCCCTATTGGGTGGCAAGAGTCCAAGTGTGAAAGAAAAGCGCGCCATAGGCTGCACAATCAAATGGCGAGAAAGCTGATCAACCAAATTATGGTGTCATTTTATGGAATTGAGAAATCTCTCGTAAATTGATACTTACGTTTCAGGTAAAATCTCGATGATTTTTAGGTTTTGGATTGGCCTTGAAGAAATTTCAATCAGAAATTCAGGGCATGAGAATCACATTGGAATCCCTTGTTTGAGTTCAGCGAGTTTGGATTTCAGTATAGCTTACGGCCTAACTTTTAGACGTTTTTTCACAGCCCTGATTTACTCATTCACACTACCTTGCTCACATTCCCTCGTGAACCTGCGGTTTCTTTGCTTACTTTGGCTCAAAAGAAAATATGTGGGGGCTAGTATCTTTGGGATATGGAAAAGGACATATTAAAAGAGCTTGTTAAGTTTCAATTTCCTTCAGGAGTGTTGGACTATTTTGAATTGGTATCAGTAAAACAGGAAGATGGTAAATTGCTATTGCAACTGGATGAGTTGCCAGTCAAGCCCATAGAGCGCAAAGACAAGAATTTGGAGTCTAAAGGCTTTCTTCCATCGGTTCACTTAGAAGATTTCCCGATACGTGAGCATAGTGTTTAGTTGGTTGTACGCAGACGTAAATGGATTGATAAACAAACGGGCAAGACTTATAGCAATAGTTTTAAATTAACCGCCCAAGGCACAAGTTACACCAAAGAGTTTGGTGCTTTTTTAAAAGAAGTGGCTGGATACTACCCCGGTTAGTGCGAGTGGTCTGGCAAAATACTATGGCATAGATGGCAATAAGTTGCAAAAACAATACAAACACCACCTGAGTGGTTTTGAAGATTGGGATCAACTACTTCACGCAGAAGACTGGATACTGTTTGGTCAGAATTTGGGAAGTCATGTTTGTATTGATGAAGTAGCCCTCTCGCAAGGAGAACTCTACACCGTAGTTACCAATGGCTCGGCAGGTTGCCAACAAGGCTCTCTGATAGCTATGGTTAGGGATACTAAAAGCGAAGAAGTTATCAGGATATTAGAGAAAATACCCCTGAAGGCACGAAAACAGGTAAAAGAAGTAACTGTTGACCTTGCTGCCAATATGAATAAAATTGGCCGAACAGCCTTTCCCCAATCCCGCCTGATAATGGATCGATTTCACGTACAACAATTGCCCAGTGAAGCACTACAACAAATGCGCATAAAACACAGATGGAAGGCTATAGATGAAGAAACAGAACAGATAAAACTAGCAAAAGAACAGCATAAAAAGCACCAGCCCCAGGTATTTGAAAATGGAGATACACCCAAACAGTTATTGGCTCGTAGCAGGTATCTTCTTTTTAAACCCAAAAGCAAATGGACAGCCAATCAGAGGTTAAGAGCTGCTATCCTTTTTCAAGCATACCCTGACTTGGAAAAAGGATATGAACTCTCCATGATGCTTAGGGGAGTTTACCAACACAATACCAACTTTCATTCGACTAAAGAAAAACTGGAACAGTGGTATAAAAATTGACAAGTACAACTTTGATGCCTTCGTTACGGCTGCCAATTCCATCAAAGCTCACGAACAAGAAATACTCAACTACTTTTTCTATAGAAGCACCAACTCACTGGCCGAAAACTTTAATGGTAAAATCAAAGCGTTCAGGGCTACCTTCAGGGGTATCAGAGACCTCTCCTTTTTCCTGTATCGTGTATCGCTAATATTTGCCTAGCCCCCACATATTTTCTTTTGAGCCCTTACTTTCTGTATCAAGACAGAAAGCAAGAGCCTGCACGGCTTGAGTGCGTAAAGTAATTCTCAAGGAGGTATCTTACACAAAGACCCGCTGGTGGGTTAAATTTGCCAGATGATATGGTTAATCCGATATTTGTATGCTCGATTGCAACAATCCATTGGACTGTATTTTCGCAATAAAAAGATCAATCGACCTAATAAACCAAAGTGCACTGTCGTGGCATGGAATCTCTCCCACAATCCGGTAGGGAGAGCCTTTCTATTTGCTGATTTCCTGAAACCTGAATATGATACCAAATTGGTTGGCCCCATATTTCCACAATACGGAGAAAAGCTTTGGAAACCCCTACGGGGATATCCAATAAACGTTGAAAGTTTCATTGCAAAGGATTTCCCTGACTTCTGGACCCAGGCAGAGGAATTTGTGGATAATCAAGAACCAGTTGATTTAGTCATAATTTGTAAGCCAAGGCTTCCTTCTATTCTCATTGGTTTGTTGATTGCTAAAAAGAATAACGCCAAAGTTGTTCTTGATATAGATGATCATGAATTGTCGTTCTTTGAAAACCGAACCCCTTTATCAGCCGTCGAACTTGATAAGGAAGATTCAGTCAACCTTCTATCTCCTCATTCGGAAAGCTGGACTCGCTATTGCGAATCACTGATTGCGGACTTCCCAACCAGAACCGTTTCCAACATTACACTTCAAGAGAAATTTGGTGGCACGATCATTCCTCATGTTCGCGATGAGTTAGTCTTTAATCCATGGTTGTATAACAGGAGAAAAATGAGGAAAAAATATGGATATGGCCGAAAAGATAGAGTTGTTCTTTTCCTGGGTACCCCAAGAGTTCACAAAGGAACTATGGCGATTCCAGAGGCAATCAAAAAACTGAACAATCCAAATTACAAAGTATGTTTAATCGGTAGAGTGAGAGGAGAAAAGATGAAGGAACAAATGGACTTAGAACAATACGATTTTGTCCAAACCATTAAGGACATAAAATTTAATAGTCTTCCACGTCACCTCATGATAGCAGATCTTATTTGTCTACTTCAGGATGTTGACAGTCCCGTGAGTAAATACCAAATGCCCGCTAAACTTTCTGATGCTCTTATGATGGGGATACCCGTTATAGCTACACCGGTTGAGCCGCTGAAACCTTTTATTGATGAAGG
>JAAEPI010000190.1 GCA_024232835.1 Cytophagales bacterium | reverse complement strand
TATAGAAATGGGGATATCAATAGGGTCAGGTCCAATAGGATCTGCACATCGAATTGTGATCCAACAAAGGCTCAAACTGTCCGGACAAAGGTGGACTATCAAAGGAGCTCAACAGCTAGCCAACCTGCGTTGTTTACTCAAAGGTAAACAATGGAACAAACTCCTGTTGGAAATACGGCAATCAACTAAAATCGCCTAAGACCTGTGCATTTTTTCGTACACCCCTTTGAGTTCCTTTCCAATAAAAAAATCAACTACACTGCTGAATAGAATCAGGGATAGGAATCGCCAATCCCACCAACCATAAAACAAGTAGCTGGAAGCCACTAAAAGCAAATTTTGAGAATGTAAACTCCTATTGGCTAGGAACCAATAGAGGAAAAATACAATAGGAAGAAAAATTGCAAATTCAATAGAATTGAAAAGCATAGCTGTTCTATGGATAAAGAAAGGCAAAGAAATACTTTTTTTAGTTTGATGGAAATGACGAAGAATAAATGAAAGTCAAAGGGTTATTTCCTTGTGGGGAAGGTGCTGGCTATGCAGGGGGTATAGTCTCAGCGGCTATGGGTGGTGAAAGATGTATGGAGGGGGTTTTGAATAAGGTGATCAACCCATAATATTGTCTCCATGAACCTCACCGATCTAAAAAACTACCTAGACAAGACTTGGTCTCATTTGGAGAAACACGAACAGAACATTGAAGCTGACCCGATCTTAAAATCGAGCAAACCCCAAGAAATCCGTGATAATCTGAGCAAAAAATTACTATCCGAGGAGGTTCCCTTTCAATCAGTGTTGAGAGACTTTGAAACCAAAGTTCTCTCGTTTCTCAATCGAAACACAGATGTTCGTTTTGGGAGATTGGGAGAGCGCTGAAATGGTTATTCCAATCCCCGATACTTGCATCATCGAACCTTCATAGTTTTTAACCCCGGATTATGCATTAGCATATTGAAAAGGAGGGCTTGAATTACTAATTTGAGCAAACAGGCCATCCATCCAGTTTCTTCTTTTGGAAGGTAAAGCGATCTTCAACACCTTTTTATTGGCATGATTTACTGTCCAAGCTCC
>JAAEPI010000189.1 GCA_024232835.1 Cytophagales bacterium | reverse complement strand
TATAGAAATGGGGATATCAATAGGGTCAGGTCCAATAGGATCTGCACATCGAATTGTGATCCAACAAAGGCTCAAACTGTCCGGACAAAGGTGGACTATCAAAGGAGCTCAACAGCTAGCCAACCTGCGTTGTTTACTCAAGGGTAAACAATGGAACAAACTCCTGTTGGAAATACAGCAATCAACTAAAATCGCTGCTTAAGGCCTGTGCATTTTTTCGTACACCCTTTGACTTTGTCAATCATATATCTCGGAGCAAGTTCACGAGGTATGAATTTGGAAAACATTTCTCCATTCGATGCAATCATCGGAGAACCTGCTTCCGCAAGCAAGTAAAACCCAATGGTAGGATTCAAAATTACTAACATCCGAGTAAAATCAGATTCACCGTAAAAGGGTCGATTTTGATCAATCTAGGGAGATTTTCCTAAGTTCTCAAAACCACCCCCCTCCACTTGTCTGAACATATCGAGTTGGACTATTTTGATGTTTCGCTCATCGCCTTTTGGGTGCTTTCTTTTGATCAAAGAAAGCAAGCATGTGTAAGAGCTCAAGTTGTTTGAGGCCATGCTGACGATGGTAACAAACAGCTCGCACTCCTTTACTTGC
>JAAEPI010000188.1 GCA_024232835.1 Cytophagales bacterium | reverse complement strand
CGAGTCGGTTCGGAAATTTTCCAACAAAATTTCTACCTATATATATCGAATATTCCGATATATCACTCTGATCGAAAGTCAGCCTCCTTTTCCTTTCACCGATTTTCCTCCAGAATTGGAACCCCCTGAAGATCAAATTACATTTGATTGAAGGATGGGAACTACAACATATAGACTGCCAGACGACACGCATAGGATTAGTGATTCTCATACCATCATGCGGTTCTGTGTCCAAGATGGATTGCCTGTATTGAAATCGCTGGGTTGTTTTTAAATGAATTGAAACATACGGTGCCGTCCTGGTAGACAGATGCGTTTTTTGACAAATTGCATGTTGAAAGGGCAACTCAAATCCGAATGTCAAACAGTCTCACAGTATCTCCATCTTTGAATAGTCCACTATATGGCATCGGTTTAATGATTATCATGACCGCTTGTTTCTCTTCATTGGATGCATCAGCGAAGTATGTCAGCAATGAGCTTCCTTTATTGATGGTGATGTGGGGTCGTTATTTTTTTCATTTTATTTTT
>JAAEPI010000187.1 GCA_024232835.1 Cytophagales bacterium | reverse complement strand
GCTCCTTGCAATAGTTGATATGCAACAAAATCCAACTAAAACTAAGGAGATATGTATAATTCAAGGTACTTCTTGCTTAACAAACTCCAAGATTTCACATAGGGCCAACTCTGGGGTAGGACTCAAATCGCTCTTGATGACTGTTCGCTCATCACCCTTATGAAAATGGTCAGGAAAAGTACTAATTCGAGAGTGGTGAGGGGCATTATCCCAACGATATATTTCACCAGTTTGCCCTCGTCGTTCCCAATGATAGGAATAGTCTCCCTCAGCAGAAAGCCAGACATCTAAAAAAGAGCCATCTGTGACAAAAAGGCGCAATTTATTCGGGCTGGCTGGTGTGCCACCAATGAACTTTGTCTGTGTCACAACACCATTTAACTCATTTTGTGCTAAACCGATAAGTGTTTGATAGATCACCAGCATTACTTATCCCGTCGCCAATTGACGCAAATCTGCAATATGAGCCAATTTATTTTTCCAAATAATGTAATCTTCCCAAGCAGGATGTTCTACAACGCTGCCGTCTTTAATGGCCTGATAAAGTTCCTCTTCAGAAAACACACTATATCGGTCACGAATATTTGCGATTTCTAATTCTGACAATCGAATTTCATTCTGGATGAAAGCCAGCAGTCCTTTGTAGATAAGTTCTGCTTCTGAGAGTCCTAACCTTTGACTCAACGATGAAGTTAACGTTTCAACATTCATATTGTCTTACCTCTGCTGCGCATTCCTCATTGACAATTTAGAGACATTATAATAATCACAGATGTCAGGCGCAAACTTCCAAATTCATTGCTCAAACAATGGTAACTATTCACCTGCTGAGCAAAATTATGCGCAAGGCACTTCCAAAGAGATTTTCAATGGGCAGATGACACAGTTTAGGGAATTCCGAAAAAATAATGATCCCAAAACCATGAATACATAGCCCAAATTTTAGAGATATGAGCTATTTCAAGCGGAATTCCTTAAGCTTTTCCT
>JAAEPI010000186.1 GCA_024232835.1 Cytophagales bacterium | reverse complement strand
ATATTGGAATTTGCTTTGTTGATTATGTCATCGGTTATCTCTGTTTGGGCACTGGCTCCCTCAATATCCCGCAGATATGACTTGAGACTATTCAAGTAGTCCTTGCCATAAGTCTGCGTCACTTTAATCCCAAAATCATTATCATATAAAAGCATCTTGGCATTTCTTAGCGGTTCAGCTAGTCCAATGAACGCCGATACTTGTTTGTTTGATTTGTAAGCCGCCTCAAACACATCATCAAGAATCAAGGCCGCTTTTGCTCCTTTTGCACGCTCTTTGAATATTCCTATACCCTCAAGTGTAGAAGTCATAAAACTGCGAATATCAGCGGTGTTTTTGACCTGCTTGAGTTCATCCCTGAATCTATCCAAGGCATTTGTTCTAATTGGGAAATAATTCTCCACCTTGGCTAATTCCCACCCGTTTAACTGCACAGCCACCTCATTGATCTTTTCTTTTTGGATCCCATTGAAATACTTGCTAATTACACCACCTAATTGAAATTCTTTGAAATCCATGGATT
>JAAEPI010000185.1 GCA_024232835.1 Cytophagales bacterium | reverse complement strand
TTTTTGAATGCAAACGGTAGCCCTATCACACGCTTTGGTATCAGGTATATCGTTAGAAAAGGGAGTATTCCCATTTTTTTGTAATTTATTTAACGACTCGAAGATTTTTTCTATTTATTTTGTTTTTGATTTTGATTTTTTCTTGGTCGTCCCTTTTGTATTTTTCGATAACTTTATCGTAAGTACCGTTATATTTCGCACATCTAATCTTGAGTATGTTATTGGCGTTTTGGATATACCACCAAGCCCCTGACCGTTTAAGCCTTGTATGGCTAATAAATTTATTAGAGCTTTCAATCGCACCGCTACCAATGTGATACCCTCCTCGCCTGGCAGAATCGTAATGCATTTTTTCGCAATGATTTGTGAGGTAAGTATAAAACCTGTCGATTTTATCTTGAACCTCTTGGGTTTTTGCTTTCATCTTTCCAAGACCGCCAAGCACTTCTTCGTGGTAACCAAAATGTATTCTTGTCAATGTCGCCTCGCACCACTGGCGAGCCTCCTTTGTCTCTTTTCCGTAATGCGCATTGGCTACACCATGTACATATTCTGAGCAATGGTAGTAGTCGAGAATCTCTTTTGCAAAAGGAAATATTTCCTTACATCGGTTCCATATCCAGGGTGCACCATCTCCTATGATCCCCAAGCGTATCTTCGCTTCAGGGATAAGCCCGGCTTCTTTGATCTTAACCAAGTATTCTGCTAATTCATTATCTGTACAAACCTGATGCCAGCTAATTAAATGAATAATCTTTTCACCATCGATGAGATAAAGCCTAAAACCTTTAATCTCTTTCCACTCCCCCTTTCCTCTTTTTCCTTTGCGGCGGTGAGGGCTGGGCTCCGGGCGCATCGGGCCGTGAGCACCATCCAGGCCAAGCATCATAATGGGACTTCGAAATTTATTCTCTGAGAGGGCCTCTATCTTTTTGTAAATCTCTTCTTTGGACGCACAGACATCCAAAATCCCTACTTCTTGCCCTATGGTATTCGTGGTCTCATACATATGATGTTCGCTCAGTTTTACTCCCGTTATTCTCTCGTAGGTCTCACTGGCCGTCTCATAAGCGGTTTCGCTAGACAACCAGGCTTCAACATCCTGTATATCGTACTGCTTCGATGATCGAGATAATCCAAGGGCTTCATCTAATGGATAATATCCAAAACGGCACGCTCGGCAATAAAAGTAAGGTCTCTCCAATTCAAATTGACCTGCAAGGGTTTGTATTGTCCTGGATAATTTATCATGCCTTTGCATACTCTTACCGCAATCGGAACAGTCACATTTTTGCTGATTCAATAAATGCCCGTACTTCCTCTTTATCAATCCAAGGATCATCTGTCCCATTATCTCGGATCTTTCCTGGAAAACAGCTTTTGATATTTCTCCTAAATCATCCATTGGGTACTCTTGCTCAATCTTGTCAAGTCGCGTGTCCAAAAAATCATAAAATAATGTCCTCCAGTTTTCGGACGACTCTGCTTTTATCGCTGCAAAACCCAAAATTATCTCTCCTTAAAATATTTCTATTGTTCCCTGACCATATCCATTGCAGAGAGTAACGCCTGACGCTCTAATATTGGCATTGATTGAAGTTTCGCCGTCCACCTTTGTGCTTTTCTCTTTATCCGTTCACGTTCACGAAAATTATTGCCAAGATAACGATATTCATGTAGTTCTACCGGAGCAATATAGTTCATCCATAGCCACTCCGTTGCCACTCCATGGTGACAGGCAGCCTGATAACAATATGTATGCCAACTTTTTAAAGATTCTTTGTATAAGGGTGACTCGTATCCGGATATCATCACCATGCAGGGAAGTGATTTCAATAATTCCAAAAGTATCGTATGGTCTTTATGGCTATATTCATATTTATAGAGCTTGCCACTCTTCTTTCTTGTCTCGCGAAGGTACGGTGGGTCGCAATATACCAGCTCATTACCAGTGAAACTATAATCATTCAGATAATTAATCGCATCTCCATGGATCAATTCAAAACCAGTTGGATTGACACCAGTCCACATCTCAATGACTTTCTGGTCTATTTCTATTCCAATATTACCTCGGGCTGGACGTTTGTTCCGCATAACTGCACCTCCGCCCAAATGTGTCTCTATGTAGACATCGTGGGGTGGCATAAGATTTATTAGCTTTTGGAATACACCTCCTTTGCCTCCTGGATAATTCATATAAGCAGTATCGCTTAAAAGCAGGGGAATGTCAAGGATATTTCTTGATTTTTACAAAAAAATGGGAATGCTCCCTTTCAATGATGTGACTGTTGTAAAATATTAGGGTTAGACACAGATAAACTGCAGTGGGCTGCTCTTCATTTCACACAAACATTATGAAAGCCGAACAGAAT
>JAAEPI010000184.1 GCA_024232835.1 Cytophagales bacterium | reverse complement strand
TAAGGTTCGCTTTCGCTCATCTCTTTTATCCATACATGATCAGTCTTGCTGACCTTTTCTATTTTCGCTTCACACATATTAATCACTTACTATGCATCAAAATAGTTGTTTAGAGCCGACTCTTGTAAGCAGACTCTGGTGGGTCGATTCCACCATCTTATTTGCAGTTACGTGAAACTTTCGCTTCACTCACAGCACACCATGCGCATGGCTGGGGATTCAATGTAGAAGCAACCGATGGCATTGGCGACCCGCAGGTTTTGCTTCACCAGTTCATCTTGCTTAAATCGCTTGATATCATGGATATCGATTGGGGGCTCATCTGGTTGGTTTTGTTCTACGATAGTAATGGTGTCTTTGATTTTTCCTGATCCCCGCTGAGCAAGAATGTCAAATTTGTAAAGCCCCACATCTTCAGCAATCACCATATCAAAATGGGTAATGGGGAACCCCTTTGGAGGCAGGGAGGTTGCCGTGAAGGAATGAATGGGCTTATTGGCGATGATCACTCCACCAGCATGGATACTCAGATGACTTGGGAATCCCTGAATTTTATGACCATATTTTAGGATCACTTTGTGATGGTGATCCAGATCTTTGTCTGGAGTTTTTTGGATTCGGTCAATCTCGTAGGCAGGCACACCGAATGCTTTCCCCACTTCCCGGATAAGTGATTTGTACTGGAAGGTAATGTACGTGGCAATGAGTACTACATTTTCATATCGTTCGAAAAGGTAGCGTGTCACATCCTCACGATCCATCCAGGAAAAATCAATGTCAAAGTCAGGTGGGTTTTGTCTGAACAGATTGATAAATCGTTCGAAATACAAATCCAGTTCCACAGGATCTACATCTGTGATGCGAAGTAAGTATGCCACGATGCTGTTGGCTCCACTGCCTCGTCCTATATAGAAATAGCCTTTGTTGTGGGCATAGCTTACCATGTCCCAGGTGATGAGAAAGTAGGACAGAAAACCTTGTGATCGTATCACTTGCATCTCCTTGATCACTCGTCGTTTGACAGAAAACGGAGGATTTTCTCCGTATCGATAGGATAGTCCCGCCAGACACAATTCGAGTACTTTTTGGTAGTCTTCCTCCTCCGTTTCCATCCAATGTTGGAGATTTTGAGAGACTGCATTTTCATTAAAATCAAAATGAATGGACGCATGCTCTGTGATGAACTTTAGATTTTCAATACATTGAGGCAACTCCTCATACACACTTAGCAGTTGTTTTTTGGTTAGAAAAACATTTATTTTTTCTCCCAAATCTGAATCTTCAAGTTTGCTAACCAGTGTATTCAAATCGATAGCCCGTAGTACTTGATGCATTTCAAATTCTTCATCAATGAATTTATGGAGGAAGGAATACGTGGGGCATGCAATCAGTTTTTCTTTGTCGAATGATTTTCGTGTAAACCGAATCTTGTTGACTTCATCGGGTTGCACACCTATGAACTCATATTTTCTCAATTTTCGATCTGGTTGTTTGTCAAAAGGATAGATAATAAAGCTTTCATCGATCTCGATTTGCGGAGGAATGTCTAGTGAATTATGGAGATAGAAGGAGAGGTATTCGTTAAGTTTTTGAAATCCTACATTGTTTTTGGCAATCCCAACAAACTGCTGTTCGGCACCAACTCTAAAGTCAATTCCTACAATGGGTTTGATACCAGCAAGTTGTGCCTGACGGATAAATTCAAGCACACCTGCTGTGGTATTGATATCGGTGATTGCAAAGGTGCTGTAGCCCCCTTTTTGTGAAAGCATGATCAACTCCTCAATAGAGCGGAGACCATATTTGAAGCTAAAATTGGAATGGGTGTTGAGCATCAGTCAAAATGCTGCTGAATTTCCTTTTCCAATTTATTAGGGTCTTGCCGATTGTCAAAAGCAGTAATTATCTCAACTGTATCGGATTTGACTCGATAATACAAACTCGTCTGCTTGGTGATCACACACTTATAAACCTCATTGATTTTGGGGTGGGCTTGTGGAAACGAAGCAAGTGTCTCTAAGGAAGTTTTGAGCTTTAAAAGAAATTTTTGTTTCGCGAGATCTCCCCATTCGGATTCCAAATGAGCTAGTAGGTGTTGGAGTTTGAATTCGGCAAGCGGAGAAAGAATTACTTTCATTCGTGCTTTTTCAAGAACTCATCAAAGGGGATGCCCTGTCCACTATCGAGTTGCTTGATGCCTAACTGGATTTCTTTTTGTTGTTGTTCGGTGAGATTGTCCCAAAATTCATTCTCAGTAGAAAGTAGTGCTTTCACCTTTTCCAATAGGCTGGCGTCTTCCACTTTCATGATCTGTTTAGTGAGTTCTAATTTGGTTGCTTCCATGTTCATCATTTTAAAGTTACTAATGTTAGCTGAATTCAAGTCACTAATGCAACTTTTTGGTTAAACAATAATTTATTCATTACGAATATAGGAGATTCAAAGTCTAATCTTTTTCTGGGCCTGTTGTTTAGTTTTGTTTGGATTTTCAGAATCTCTT
>JAAEPI010000183.1 GCA_024232835.1 Cytophagales bacterium | reverse complement strand
TTCTCAGTGACAAAGGTTCAGCGTTTACTTCGAAATTGTTCACAGAGTTGTCGAAATGTTACGGGAGTAAGCAGTTGTTGACCACAGCACATCATCAGCAAGCAAATGGTCTGGTCGAGCGTGCAAATCGAACCCTTTCAATTCATCTATGTTGTCGAAAACCGTAGCCCAGCATGGGGGTGACTGGGAAAGCCACTTGGGTTCAGCGTTATTATGCTTCAATGCGACGCCACGTACTTCTACGAATTGCAGTCCAAGCAGAGCAACCTATGGTCATGAACCCAATTGGCCTTCCGAAACGGTGCTAAGCACGCAGCCGTCGCCTCATACTTGGGTTATGGAAGCGTGGATTGATACACTTCCACATACGCTCGCAGAAATTTGGCAGGGTGTTACTAAAAATTGTCAGAAGGCTCAAAAACAACAAGCATACCAGTATGATAAATCGCGAAAGAAAACTCTTCCATTCAGAACTGGCGGTCAGGTGTGGCTATTTCATCCCGAGGCCAAGAGAGAGGAGGGAAAATTGACGTTACCATATTACGGCCCGTATAACGTCCTGTCCATAAGCGAGCAGGGTAGAGCGAAAATTCGGTTGGTCGGCCCAGGGGAAATCAAGCCGATTGAGGTGAATGTAGATACAGGTTAAGTAAGTGTTCGGAACTCATTCCAAACAAGCCAGCCGACCCTCCATTCCTGATGGAAAGAGAGAATGGTGAGAGACTCCAAAACGTGTCAGAAAATCAGAAAGTGGTCCAAATGAACACTATGATCTCAGCGTGCTACATACCTCTCAGTGAACAGAAGGGGAGTGTAAGAGAAACGTCATTAGAAAATCTGCCTATTACAGATGTCCAAGCCCCGCAATAGTCAGAATCAGAACAACGAACGGGTGAATAAAGATTGGAAGTTTGGGCGAGCCAATTACAATTTTCTGGGGAAATTGAATCAAAATTGGCACCGTTATTCGAGAGTTGGTCCACAGGGTAACCCAGTCTTTTTGAATTTCTCAAATCGAAATTCCCAAATTAGTGGTGTGGATTTGTGTAGATGGTTTCCGCTGAGAATCGAGCCGCCCCATAGTTGGTTCAATCGAAGCAGTCCATGGATGCGCCAAAATACGCGTGTCTGGTACAATTCTAACTTGCGAAAAAGAGACCATCTCGAGCAAAATATCGTCAGTACATTAAGAGAAGAGAACGGCTTGAGAAATATACGCTGAATAAGGGTCTCCTATGTATGTCTGAGATCCCACAGGGTGTTCTATAATCTTTTCCTTTCAAATTTTAAAATATTCCATGCACTGTGTCATTTCATTCAGTTGTTCAAGAAGCACACCATTTTCCAGTTGATATATTCTAGTCATCTTGCCAAGAAAATGGCCTTCCATGTGTT
>JAAEPI010000182.1 GCA_024232835.1 Cytophagales bacterium | reverse complement strand
GGTTGTTTTGAAGATATTGGTATAGGTTGTCACGTTTTTCACCCACTAGTTGATTTGCGATGAGCATGGTTTTCAATTTCTGTAAAACTTCTTCTGATTTGTCCTGTTTTAATAAGCCCATGATTTTATCTGTCCATTCTTTAGCCGCTTTATTGGTCTTTCCATAATACTTTATGGCATAGTCATGTACATGGGAGGCACAATGAAAGTAGTCTAAGACCTGGAGGCAGTCCCCATATTGGTCTTCGATAGTATTCCATCACCATTTAACCCCATCTGCTATAAATACAGTTCGCTCAGATGGCATATTTTTTAGAGATATATCCAACTTTCCCCAAAAAGCCTTTGAATCCCCAAAGTGGGTCAAATAATGAGAATCCTGAAGCTCATTTCGGTTTTTAGAGACTTCTTCGATCAACGAAGAGCTGCCATATATGCGGGCTACCTTTATCTCTTTCCATCCATCTTCACGGGTCAATAGCATACTGCCATCACCCATTACATACCTGTAATCACCTTCTTTAAATGGGATGTTAAGTTGTAGGTTTTCCTTATCAGGACTGGATTCAAACTTTTCACCATAATGATGGCATAACCGCTCTATTTGTTTGTCACTGGCTTGGGCAATTCCAAAAAAGCGTATAATTCTTCTGAGGCTTCTCTAAAAGGCAACTTACTGCCTATACGGCACATATGGGATTGCAGTAACCCACTTATCTTAAATCCTTGGGGCGTTTGACTCAGTGGGTGGGTTTTGTTTACTGAAACAGGACCATAACTAGTCAATACCGGTTTTTTGAAATTCCTGTTCTCACTAGGCCTGCCAACGGTTGCTGACAATAATTTGGCCTCATAGGACTTCATGATCTTTGAATATTCTTTTTCATAGGAGTAGCCATCTACAAGGTTCTTGGGGTCTTTTGAAAACTCCTGCAAATCTGCCGATAATTGCTTGGCCAAAATATCAATATGTGAGCTCATAACTTGTTTTTGACCTCAAAAAAATTCTTCTTCAAATGTGCATTTTTTCGTACACCCACTACAGGAGCTCAGAATTTTGCAACATTACGATCTGTCATT
>JAAEPI010000181.1 GCA_024232835.1 Cytophagales bacterium | reverse complement strand
CACTAAAAAGCATGGTGGAATGATCCCTGAGTTTATGGGTAAAATGAACCAATCGGTAGCGACCGTACAGCAAATCTTTGAAAGCATTTCCAACTATGTGGCATCACAGCTTAAGGGGATATCGCAACAAAAATCCATCAGCATCAAAGCAGTTGCAAAGGAAGGCATAGAAGAATCAAGCAATCCCGACATAGTCACTTTCACATGCGAGGAAGACTTTCAAGCCAAGATTATTCCTGGCGTTTTCTCCCATGTGATCAGTAATCTGATCAAGAATGCGATCACCTATAGCGGGGAGGAGCGTGTTGAGGTGAAGATTGATGTACAAAAACGAATCATCACCGTACGAGATCATAGGGTCGGCATTCCGCCAGGAGGACTTGAATAGCATCTTTGATCTTTAATTTACCACTTCCAAGAAGAAGGACAAGGAGCATGGCATTGGCCTTACCTTTGTGAAAATGGTGGTCGAAGATTGTGGCGCCGAAGTGTTTTGCCATTCGAAAAGGGGCGGAGAAGGGAGCTTCATGGAGTTTATTATTGATTTTTCTGAGCAAGAAGTTTGAGATTGCAAGGAATGGAAAGGCGAAATTGAAGATAATAAAGCTCTGCGGTCGCCTTACATACGGGCTATGTTTAATGTTAGTAACATATAATACCTTCTAGTTGGTGAATAACCTCGGTTATTCACCATGGGTGTGGATGTCCGAGCATTGTAGAGGATGAAATACTTGGGATTCAACCCATTGAGGCATTCTAAAATATTAATATAAAATTATATTAAATATACAAAATTAGGATTTATCTATTTGATTCCATTTGTTTTTTAACACGAAACCTTAAGATTGTATGGTTAAAATTATAAAAGAAAAAATGT
>JAAEPI010000180.1 GCA_024232835.1 Cytophagales bacterium | reverse complement strand
TCGAAAGGGCAATTCGTAGAGCAGGTATTTCTGTCAAAATGTCTGAAGGGTTTAATCCAAGACCTAAAATTGCTTACCCTTTGGCGCTGCCGGTTGGTATCAAGGGCCTCGACGAAAAGCTGGATATGGAACTTTGTAATTGGATGGAAGTTTCTGAAATAGAAACGAAGCTGAAGAAGCAACTTCCGGAAGATTTACAAGTTACTTCCGTCGAACCCATCTCCAACAAGGTGAAACCTTCCGTAAAAGATGTAATTTACGTGGTTACTCCAAATACTGGTAAAATGCCAGAGGCTGCGAAAATTGACGAATTTTTATCCAAAAATGTACTAAATACTCATAGAAAAGGGAAGAAGCTAAGCTTTGACATTCGGTCATCAGTGAATAGTATCACAACTAATTCACAAACTGTTGTTTTGAATCTAAAGATGACGCCTAAAGGAATGGCTCGACCTGAAGAAGTATTGTTACACTTAGGACTAAAATCCGGCGATGACTACAAAATTTCAGAAATAGTTAGAAAAAGAGTAAATCTCTTC
>JAAEPI010000179.1 GCA_024232835.1 Cytophagales bacterium | reverse complement strand
TAGTCTAGCAATAACATTAAATAAAAATATAGCTACAAATGTAATTTACTTCGATTTTGCCAAATCATTCGATTCGGTAAATCGTGACCTTATTTTTCATAAATTAAAGACAAAGTTTAACATAGAAGGTAGGCTACTAAAATTTCTAACAGAATATCTTAGGGATCGGCAACAGCGTGTTCTAATAAGTGGCAAACTGTCATCACCTCGAAATGCCCAGTCTGGGGTTCCTCAGGGCTCAATTTTGGGGCCCATATTATTTGTGCTCTTTATAAATGATATATCTGATGGGATTTCCCCGGAAACCCAGCTATCAATGTATGCAGATGACACGAAGATATGGCGTCCCATTCTATCTGAATCCGACATTGATCGCCTTCAGAAAGACATTGAATACTTGCACGATTGGGCCCTGAGAAACAAAATGAGGTTCCATCCAGACAAGTGTAAAGTTCTCTCTGTGGCAGCAAAATCGCCAGAAACATCCCTCCTCAGTGTACTTCCTTTCTTTAGATTCATATACTCTCTTGGCGGAGAACTACT
>JAAEPI010000178.1 GCA_024232835.1 Cytophagales bacterium | reverse complement strand
TTTTCGGCACTACATCTTTGAGCCTTAACAGATGATTTCGTATGTTTTCTACCCAAAGGAGTATGTTTAATGTGTAGCTTATTGTAAATCGTATGTTGCTTTTGCGTAGGTGTTGTGCATGTCCTGACATCAATAACATGTTCATCCTCCGTGTTCATGGTAGTTGTCACCCTTATATGTGATTGAAGGATATTACGAATCGTATTCCAACCATAATTAATCCCCCCGGTTCGTAACTTTTTTAATATTCCCGCAAGCATATGATAAGCCAATACAGTGATATGCACATGGGCAATAGTCGGAATATCCTCATGATGAAAGTTTGGACGTAAACCCAGATCTCCTTTCATGTGTTTAAAACTCTCTTCTACTGTTGTCAACGATCTATGCAGTTTTGATATCTCTTGCGCACAAAGATCCAGTCGATTTGTCCGCAACACATATGTGCCAATCGATGATTCCTTTTTATGGCATTGTTCATTTTTTTCAAATTGAATATCAGTCACTTTACCGTCAGTCTGCTTTACATTAATCGTATATAAATTACCAACTTTATATCGTTCTTTAAAACGACCTATACGCTCCATGATCTTATCATATTTCTTGAGCTTCCTTTTCTCATTTAATCCCTTTTTTATCGCTAATAACTCCTGTTCAAACTTCTCCTCACGACGTAAAAGAATCGCACTCTCTTTGGCCTCTTTCGCTTCAGAGTGGCATAAAAGAAAAACTTCTTCTTCTGTTCTGACTAATTTCATGCTCAGTATAGTCTTTCCATCTGATAAAGCTATCTTCTCCTCTTCCACTCCAGACCACAAAGAGCTATCATATGTCCTCTTGCGTGAGACCGCTACATATTTAAAGTGGTTCTTTTTAATCAACGCAAGATTATCCTCCGTCGCAATCCCTGCATCCATAACAATTGTCCTTTGGCTTGGAAACAGGCCTTCTTCTTTCTTTAATTCCAACAAAATATCCTCAAGCGTATCCGGTTCTGACACATTGCCTTTCCACACTTTGCTTTGCTTAGGAAAGCCCTCTTCATCTACCGTAAGGGATAACGTAATCAAAGGGCAATCATTGCGCTTCTCTTTTGATTTGCCATACCCAGCAACTTTACTACCCTTTTTGCTTCCTTCAAAATACGTATTTGTTAAATCATATAAAACCACCGTCTCTTTAAGGGAAAATATCTCTTTCGCACGACTTGACAACTCTCGTTCTATCGCTTCGTGATTCTCCCATAACAAAACTGCCGTACGGTGTAGAGCATTATCATATACTTTCACCTCTGATCCTAACAACTCTCCCACTCCACTTGTCTCACAAAGCCAGCGCACTGTCTCTCGCTCACTACCAGGATGAAGCATTCTTCCTACAATTAACATCTTGGCATAATCAATTTGCTTCTGAGTGAAATCAAGCCCTCTTAATATCTTGTCAAATCCGTATTCATTCATCTGGCTTATGGCCACATGCTCAGCCCCTATAGTTTTGGCATCATTTGTTATCAGGGAATTGATATCTACGTGTTCGTATTGAGCATCTTCTTTTACTGCGATATCTTTGCTATCTACACCTTCTTGAGCCCTGGCCAGTCGCTCCTGTCTTATCTGGTTGGCATAATGTCTCGCCTTTGCTTCAACTTCAGGATCATGAGGCAATAAGTTTCTTTGATTGGTTAACAATCCTTCAATACAGTTGGCAA
>JAAEPI010000177.1 GCA_024232835.1 Cytophagales bacterium | reverse complement strand
TGTTTAATCATTTTGTTTCGGGTTAGAGCACTTTTGTTGGCTGGAGGAGGTCTAGCACCACCAACCTCATCAAGGTAAATTCGTGTGGGTTCAGATTCTACCTTTGTGGCGCCTTCATCCATGAGGAATACTTCCTTGTGCAAAAGGTAAGGGGAGCGTGCACTAGATGTGTTTAGAGCAATGTCAAACCATGAACCGATATTATAACTGTTGTCAAAACTCTGTAGTATGTTTTGCTCTCCTATCACTACATCAACCGATCTCCAGATTGCATTAGCCATATTGGAAATCACTGATACATCAGCAGTTTCAACGGGAGCGACATCTGCATTAGTTAGAACTCGAACTTGGGATATTATTTCAATGTTTTGAATCAAGAGCTTAGGGCTGGCTTTGATTAGAAATGAGACTGTGTCACTGTAGTCTATGGATGTTTGAGGATACACCTCCACAACATGAGTCTCTACAATAGACGTTTGAGTATGAAGAGGGTCCCATAGCATCAGATTTGATGTAATTGCTTCAGAACTGTTTACGTACTTTGTCATGATCCAAGAGCGTCAACTTTTCGTCGTTTAGAACCTTTACCAACTGTATTAAACTTTTTCTGAAGTTTGGAGGAGGTGGTCTTTATCTTGTCTTCTGCAACACGAGTAAATGCGTCAACGCCAGATTTTGCAATCTTTTGAACTTCTGGTTTGGCCATTTCCCATCCCTTATATAGAAGTTTTTTGCCAACGTCCTATATTTCGTGTCTAATTCTGTGCTCTCGCATTTGCTGTGTTATTTGAAAAGGGGGGACCATGTCCTCATTTTTTGATGCGGTCATTACAGAAATTGGATTATCTCAACAGCAGTTGGATAAAGTTTTTGCCCTCGGGAAGAACAAAGAAGTGAGTGTTACCTTACTTAAGGATAAGCTGGACAAGGAAAAGTTAGCCAATTTTGTGCTACATTTGGTGAAACGTACACAAGCATGTATCACTTTATTAAAGAATGCATCGGGTGAGATTGAAATGACGACAAAGGAAGCAAAACTGTCGGATGCAAAAATTATGAAACTGCAAAATGAACTGATAGAACGCA
>JAAEPI010000176.1 GCA_024232835.1 Cytophagales bacterium | reverse complement strand
TTGTATGAAGTCTGATTATTATAATATTGCAGCAAGCTCACTTTGTTTTGTTCGGCCTTTGGCTGAATTTGAGCGGCATAGTTTGCATGCTCTTGACTGGCATCACAACGTTTGGCTGGATCTGAGCTGGCTGATATTGTATACTCTGGTTTGTGGTCCAATATTTTTTGAATGGCTGGCACTGTGCTTCCTGGTTTGAATGGATTATTTGTCGGATTATTAATGATTTGTTGAGTATGACCAATTGGAGTTTGTAACAACGTGGATTAATCGGGATTCTTCTCAATGATATGGTTTTTAAGGTATTCGGATCTCTGTCGATCAAATTTAATCCACAATGATATATATAGTCCATCGTAGCAGAGCATAGATCTTTGAACCATCACATTATCGTTGCTATGAAATTTGGAGATTTAATCGACCATGAGTCAGACGTCAGACTGTCTGACTGATTCTGAGGTAACCATTGCTCTCAAGACGAAAGATTTTGAGCAATTTTGCAGTTTTCTAGGAATTCTTCAGTTTCCCGGGATAAACGAAAATACTCTAATGTCGGATTGAATGGATTTAATTATACAAATATTTGCGAGCGTTGTTATAAAAAGGTTTTGTTTGCTCGTTGGTATTGGACCTTTTATGAATCAATGATAAATTGGGACAATGGCTGGAATGCCTTGTTATCGAATCACAAGAATCAGGAACAAAGTAAATCGATGCTCGGCATTTTATGTGCTGTCATAT
>JAAEPI010000175.1 GCA_024232835.1 Cytophagales bacterium | reverse complement strand
CGGCTCCCATGATGACAAAATTGACCCCTGCCAACATTGCGCCATAAAGAGATGCCATTGTCGGCAGTTGAACCTTCTCTAGCAAATTAATGCCAACACTATTGTCATGACCCTCTTTGGCTAAAAACACCTCTACAAAATTGGCGATAACGGTAATTTCATCCAATCTCTTTGGTGGATTAATTTTCCACATGGGTGGACGAATATAGGGAACCTTGGGCAATGTCGGCTTGGCAATATAATATTTATCCAGAATGCGCTGAATGGGCTCCTGAAATGGAAACTGTGTCAATGCTCTACGAACATGACCACCTTCATCCCCATCCATCAAACGAGAAATCATCATTTGGACAACACCCGTGCCTGAAATCACGCCCAGATGCCCTTCTATTGAAACAGATTTAGCTAGAGTCCAGTTGGAAATAGCAACACCCATTCCCCCTTGAATTATTTTCGGTAACTTCATAAGATTTTGGTGCGGATAGCACCCCTACTCCTTCTCAATTTTTCGATCTATCCCTACATTTTTCAATGAAACCATCTTTAGAAACGGAATTTAAATAAAACAACGAAGTT
>JAAEPI010000174.1 GCA_024232835.1 Cytophagales bacterium | reverse complement strand
ATTGAATATAGCACGGAAATGTCACATGGATTGACCATGACAAGTCCGTTATTAGTAGAGCAGGGAGATGGTATTGGGTCATTGTTTTGGTCTTTTTATTACATAATGACTGGACTGCATGGGGTACATGTGCTGGCTGGTATGGTGGCTATGCTTGCTGTTATGTTTGCAGCCTCTAAAGGCAAAAATGTGCATAGAATAGAGTTAGTTGGTATGTATTGGCACATGGTAGATATTATCTGGATTTTCTTATTTCCACTTTTATACATTGCTAAATAATTAGATCATGGAAGATAAATTAAGCGTACAGGTTCCGGATTCAGATAATGATTACCACGGACATCCTAATTATCTTAAAATATACATAGCTCTTCTGGTATTCTTTGGAATAAGTCTGGGAGTAGTATCAGTACTCCCTTTGGGCTTGGCAGTTGTTGTGATTTTTCTTGTAGCTATTGTGAAAGCATGGTTGGTTGTTGCAAATTTCATGCATTTGAAGTTCGAGCCGTTTCTTATTGTAGTGGCCGTATTACTAGTGCTGTTCATTTTGCTTGCATTTTTCTGGGGTGTGTATCCTGATATTACTATTCGGGAACTAGATATATCTAATTAGTCAATAGATCATTAAATTAATGAGTGTTTCAGCTTTGCCAAGACAAGGGAGAGGAATTTCTAATGAACTGTTAGGAATGGTGTTTCTGGTTGCAACGGAGATTATGTTGTTTGCAGGGTTCATAAGTGCCTATATCGTTAACAGATCTGTGGCCATGGTGTGGCCTCCGGCTGGGCAGCCAAGATTGCCTGTGGAAGTCACTGCTTTCAATTCATTATTTCTAATTGCTAGTGCATTCGTATTGTTCAGTTTTTTTAGGAGATATTCACAGGGTTCAAATTCATCTTCTTCCAATTCTCTTCGATTACTCTTAACAACTATGATTTTGGGATGTCTCTTTATAGTTATTCAGGGGTACGAATGGGTAAAACTTATAGGCTATGGCTTAACTAGTGCTTCGAGTATTTATGGAGCTTTTTTCTATACCATCATTGGTGTGCACGCAGTTCATGTGTTTGTTGGACTCCTGATGTTAACGCACGTTTATTGGTATTTACGTAAGCATCCGAATTCCGAATCTGGACTTAAAAAGATACCCGTGTTTAGTCTCTATTGGTATTTTGTAGTTGGCGTTTGGCCTGTGCTGTACTATCTAGTTTATTTGATGTAGGAATTATTCAAAGGTGATTATTGAATTATATTTTTGCTGTTTATGAAAAGTACGACTCGTTATTTCGTGGTTTGTGTCCTGTTATTTACTCCCTTCTTAGTGGATGCCTGTCCGATGTGTCAGGGAGGAGCTACAGAAGAATATGCGGCTGCTTATAAAACAACAACAGCATTGCTGGTTCTTATACCTCTAATAACTGGAGCTGTGATTTTTAGATGGGTGCATAGAAGTTTCAAGTAAGCTAAGCACAACGATTCTCAAGGAGGAGTTGTGTTACTTCTCAATTTTAATTCGAGTATCCACGGCCCTTATTTCTTCTATATTTCCTATAAAGGATTGAAATCCAATTCCTCAATCTCTGGTCCAATGGCAACAAGTATCGAAAGGAGTTGAATGATATCTTTAAACAATTCTTCATCCAGAATGTTTTGCAATACCTTTTCCCTGTTTTTTCTCATCATTTGCGCACTGACAATAACGATACTTTTAGGATGCATAAGTGATTGATTTATCATATTTTTCGGTCGCTTCGAAGTTGGATGCCCAAGCTAACAGATTCAATGATTTACATAAGCTAGTTAGACATGATTCCTTAATTTTGGGCAATTGATGAGCGAGTTAATAAAATCAATCAAAACCGAACCCATAGATATCGTCAAAGGCCATGCACAGTCAATGGCTCTGGAGACCTATGTGATAGGAGGATATGTTCGAGATCAGTTGTTAAATAGATCTTCCAAGGATATCGATTTTGTCTGTATTGGAAATGGTATTGAATTAGCGAAAAGGGTGAGCAAAGCCATGGGTAAGGATGCAAAATTCACAGTATTCAAAAACTATGGAACGGCCTCTATTCACTGGAAAGGACATGAACTGGAATTTGTGGGAGCAAGGAAGGAATCTTATCGTTCTGAATCAAGAAATCCGGAAGTATCAGAAGGGACACTAGAAGACGATCAAAACCGTAGGGATTTTACGATCAATGCATTGGCGATCAGTCTTAACAAGGGGAGTGAAGGGGAGTTGTTGGACCCATTTGAAGGTCAGAGAGATTTGGATCGAAAACTCATACGAACACCACTTGATCCTCAGGTTACTTTTTCAGATGATCCGCTACGGATGATGCGAGCCATTCGGTTCTCGTCACAATTAGGTTTTGATATTGATGCAGACACATTCGATGCATTGAATTCTCAAAGAGAGCGATTGAAAATAATCTCTCAAGAGCGAATTAGTGACGAACTGAACAAAATCATACTTTCACCAAAGCCTTCCTACGGGTTCAAGTTGTTATTCCATTCTGGAATTTTAGAGATTGTATTTCCGGAAATGTACAGACTTCAAGGAGTAAAGAAAGTGGGGAAGCACACACACAAGGATAACTTTTACCATACACTGGAAGTACTTGACAATATTTCTGAACATACGGATGATCTGTGGCTTAGGTGGGCGGCCATACTGCACGACATTGCCAAGCCAGCCACCCAACGCTTCAATGAAAAAAGTGGATGGACCTTTCATGGACATGAAGACATGGGCTCCAAATGGGTACCTAACATTTTCAAGAGAATGAAACTCCCATTAAATGAAAAGATGAAATATGTGCAGAAAATGGTCAGGCTGCACCTTCGGCCAATAGCACTGGTAAAAAACCATGTTAGTGATTCCGCGGTTAGGCGTTTGCTCTTTGACGCGGGAGAAGATGTTGAAGATTTGATGACACTCTGCAATGCAGATATCACATCCAAAAATCCCGAAAAAGTGAGAAAATACATGGCGAATTTCAAAAAGGTGCAGGCTAAGATGAAGGAAGTTGAGGCCAACGATCATGTACGTGATTTCCAACCACCCATTACTGGGGAAGATATTTTAGCCGCATATGACATAAAACCATCTCGGGTAATTGCTGAAATTAAGGCGGAGATTAAAGAATCGATCCTCGATGGAAAAATTCCTAACGAACATGATCCTGCAAGAGAGCTGATGCTTACAATTGGTTCACGGCTGCAATTGCCATTGCGTAAATAATAGATTATTATTGCGCCTCAAAATTGTAATTATGAGAGAAATATTATTCATTGTTTTAGTCATTGGTGGCCTATTTGCAAAAGCTCAAGACCAGACCCAGCAACCAGTCGATTCAATACCATTGGAGCTTCAAAAGAAGATTTTCATTTACAATGCTTCAAGGCAATACAATGATCCGGTCGTAAATCGAATGGCACTTTACAATTTGCTTGCAGAGAATCCGAATAATTATGCGCTTAGGGATTCATTGGCCATATTATACCTGCAACAGCAAGAATTTGCATCAGCAGCGTTGGTTGCTCAGGAAGTTGCTTCAGTAATTCCAGATAATATGTTTGCCACCGAGATTGCCGCAACAGCTTTTGAGCGATTGGGTGTAAAGAACAGGGCGCTTAGCTTTTACGAAATATTATATTTGAATGATAGTGACAACCTTGGATTTCTCTACAAAATAGCGTTTCTCCAATATGATTTGAAATTAGTAGAGGAGGCAATGGCATCCGCTATTCAAATTGAATCAAAAGAGATGGCCTCTGAAACTATGCTCATTTTTCCAACAGCGGACAAAAATGGACAAGAGGTGTCAATGAAATTGGGGGCTGCTAGACTTAAAGGAATGGTTGAAGAATTGCGAGATGATAGGGAGAAAGCCAAGGAGTACTACGAAGAGGTACTAAGGCAAATGCCTGAATTTGAAGTAGTAAAACAGCAACTGGTAGATCTAGACAAATAGGCTACTTTTCGGCCTCATTTTTTAGTGCTGCAATCCAAGCCATAAGATCGTCATGCACCTTGGACTGGCGATTAAAAACAGGAATCAAAAATCCTTCAATTGATTTTTCGACAGTTAGGATTGTCTGATCATCGGCTGATTCCAAATCCCATACGTGAATAGCTTTTACCATTTTTGATTTGCCCGTCCAGGATAACCTTGTTGGTTTTTCAACCAGCTGAAACTTTGATTTTAAGTGGGTGCTTTTTAAAGCCCATTCAAAAAAAGCTCCTTCCTCAACTTTTTCGCACGACGCACTTTTTATTTCGGAATACCACTCTGGCCATTTATTAATGTTCGTTAAAACGTCCCAGACAAGTTGAATGGGGGCATTTATCATTATCGATTGACGGTCTCTTATACTGGCGTTTTCGTTAATTCTTCCTTCCTTCGCTTGTGCTTCGAGCGTTTTCATAGTGATAATTTTTGGATAGTAAACTTACGAAATTTTCAGGTCTCTGATTCCAAATCACTCGTTTCATTCGATTGAATTTCTCCCACTTCATCATCACCAAATTTCACTAATCCAAAAGTCATAAGTAGGCTCGTTACAATGATTACAAATAAAAGAATACCACCGTTGAAAGACGGATTAACGAGGCGTTCTGGGATCGAATAAAAAAGAAGTAGTGTTATTAACCCTCTAGGTGCTATGAGTGTAGCAAGTTTGAATTTCTTTGCTTTTACTATTAGACGCATGAAACCACTTCTTACAAGGTAGATCATCAAAATGATCATTACGCTTACAAGCGCAAGCTTGATATCAAACAGAGAAATTATTGAGACAGAAAAGCCAAAAATGAAGAAGAAGAAGGTCCTTACAACAAAAGCACTTTCCTTGGTAATTAGATGAAATGTTTCATAGATCTCATTCAGGGATCTTTTGTTATGAAATATTTTTAGCGCCCCTATAAAAAAGAGTCTCGGATTACTTAGGATCAGCCCGAAAATAAGAATGATAATGAGCGAGGATAAGTGCATCATTTTCCCAACGCTATAAAGCAATAGGAGCACGGCAATCATTAGAAAAAGCTTGACCTTTGTTTCCATATTTTGGAAAACATAGATGAGTACATACGAAAGTAGAATGGAAACGAAAATGGTGATCACCAAACTAGAAACAAAGTCACCAACGGCAATCGTATTGCTGGAGGGCTCAGACAATTCAATTAAAAAATAGAACATCATTATACCGATAATATCTGAGAATGTGCTATCATAAATATGAAATTCTTTTTGATTGTAATTCAAATTTGTCACAGATGGAATCACAATAGCACTGCTCAAAATGGAGAGTGGAGTAGCATAGATCATTGATTGAATAAATGTAAAATCATCAAGGACATAGTAGATAATAAAAGCAATACCAAAAGCTGACCCTACCAACACCACTATGCTACTAAGCAACGCTCGAAATATTAACGGAAGTTTTTCACGGCTTAATTTCAAATCAAGAGCTGCCTCTAATACAATCATAATTAACCCTAGGGTACCGAGCAATTCAATTAGCTTAATTTCTTTTATCGTTCTAAAAATATCGTCATATCCAGAAAAAGCAAGCACCATTGATTCTCTGGCAATGATTCCCGCAGCAATCAGCAATAGAACAGATGGAATATTTGTTAGCTCTGACAATCGATTGAAAAGATGAGAAAATATGATAATTATTGAGGCACAAATAATAATGTAATATTCCATGAGGTTTGGTTAGCTTAGCTCTAAAATAAGGTTTTTTTAGAACCTGTTCAGACACTTAACTTAAAGTCTTAAATGGATAGAAGAAGTTTTGTTGATTTTTTAGGAAAAGGAGCACTCGTGGTACCGATCGTCCCCTCAATTCTATCTTCGTGTGGCTTCAATAAGTCGGGACAAATTGATTCTTCCATATTTCCTTCTACAGACGATGATGTACTTCTGGCTGAAGGTCTAAATTACGAAGTACTGATCAGCAGAGGCGATTTCATAAATGACAAAATGACCTTTGGCTCACACAACGATTATATTGCTTATCTGCCTACAGACACGAACGAAGGTATCCTTTGGGTAAATCATAAGTATGTGACTCCTTTGTTCACTTCTGGGTATGATGGGAAGACAAAGGGTCGTCACCGAAATATGATACTAGGAGAGATGCAGGAAATTGGTGGAACAATTCTCAAAGTTCGCCAAGAAAGGGGTAAATGGAAACCGGTTTTTAATGACCCCATCAATAACCGATTGACAGCTGCAAGTAAAATTCCATTTGAGTGGCCTGAGCTTGTAGCAGGGTATCGATCAGCAACAGGGACTCTCTCGAATTGCGCTGGTGGCATCACCCCCTGGGGCACCATCCTTACATGTGAAGAGAACTTCAGTAATTTCTATGGTGATTATAATTACGAAACGCAGGAGCGAACACCAAGCAGATTAAATTGGGAGAGATTTTTCCCAAAGCATGCTCCGCAGCATTATGGCTGGGTAGTAGAAGTAGACGTGAATACTGGAGGAGCCAAGAAGCATGTGAGCCTTGGTAGAATGGAACATGAATGTGCCACAGTCAAAGAACTTGCTGATGGGCGAGTGGTGGTTTACACCGGAGATGATAGAAATGACGGTTGTCTCTACAAACATATTTCTGACATGCCCGGTCAAATCTCTCCAGGCAAATTGTACGTTGCGGATTGTGATAATGGTCGATGGGAATGGATAGACATTTCACGACCCGAATTGGTGAAATTCAATGATCAGACCGAGTTGATGATCCGAACAAGAGAGGCGGCTTTGTTGGTTGGTGGAACAGAACTCGATCGGCCTGAAGATATTGAAATAGATCTCATGACAGGTGATATATTGGTATCTCTAACCAATAATAAACCTAAAGGAAATTATCACGGATCAATTATGAAAATCATGGAAAGCGGAGACTATGACTCCCTTGAGTTTGCTCATGATACATTTTTGACTGGTGGGGAAAATAGTGGCTTTTCTTGTCCGGATAATATGGCATTTGATAACGCCGGTAATTTATGGTTTGCCTCTGATATTTCGAGCAGCTCTATGGGAAAGGCACCATACGTGTCCTTCGGGAATAATGGTTTGTTTGTATTGGTAAGAAATGGGGATCAGGCAGGAGAAATATTACAAGTAGCAAGTGCGCCAAATGATGCGGAATTCACAGGTATATTTTTTACTCCAGATGGAGAAACCTTGTTTTTAAGTGTTCAACATCCCGGGGAAAAGACTAAAGACTTAGCTAATTTGACATCTAATTGGCCCGGTGGGGGAACCACAATCCCCCTTTCATCTGTTATCGCCATTCAAGGCGATTTACTTGAGGGTCTTCAAGCGATAGTCTAATAACAATGGAAATTCAAAAAGCAACACTAGGAAACGGTTGTTTCTGGTGCACAGAAGCTATTTTTCAACAATTGAAAGGAGTCATCTCTGCAAAGTCTGGTTACAGTGGTGGCCATGTTAAAAACCCATCGTATAAAGCGGTTTGCTATGGCGACACAGGACATGCTGAAGTATTGCAAATTGAATTTGACTCCAAATTAATTTTGTTTGAAGAATTGCTTGAGGTTTTCTGGAAAACACATGACCCTACTACATTAAACAAACAGGGCAATGACCAGGGTACTCAGTACAGGTCAGTCATTTTTTATCATACTGAAGAGCAACGTATATCAGCAGTTGAGTCTAAATTTCAATTAGATTCAAATGGAATATGGAAGAACCAAATTGTTACTGAAATCACTCCGTTTGACATCTTCTATCCGTCGGAGGATGATCACGATAATTATTTTGATGCACATGGCCATGAGCCATATTGCTCCTTTGTAATCGCACCAAAAGTGGAGAAATTCAAGAAGGAATTTAGGGATAAAATTTCTTAAATATGGTTTGCTAAAAAATTCCAAAAGCACATTTCAAAATGCACGAAAGATTGACAATTTGGGCAAAGTGGAATTTCAGACATTCATGAACTGTATTTAACGAATGCAATTGTAGCCAAATTGTCTAGTTGATGTTTACTCTTTTTATCAGTCAGCCGAAATAATGGTCTAACATCACCCTACAGATGATTCTAAGACATTCTGAAAAATATAGGAAGAACCATTTTTACCCGAACTGGGCTACCGCGCTGTTTACCAGGGGAGAAATTTGGAACCAATTTCATCACCCTTAAAGTCTCCACATCACATCCTGCGCCTAGGCCTTTTACCACCGTGAGATCGGTAATAGATCCGTCTCTTTCGACAACAAACTGAACATATACACGTCCTTCAATACCCATTTTTTTAGCTTGATAAGGATATTTCAAATTTTTATAAAGGAATGTCCTAAATGCGTCTTCTCCACCAGGAAACTCTGGTCGTTCTTCTACAATAATAAAAATCTCATCAGATACTTCATCCTTTGGAACTTCCGCAAATATGATATCCTCAACCACGGTTTCTTCAGTCACTTCCACATCCAACTCCACCTCAACGTCTTCTTTGATTTCTTCCTCATCAGGGACTTCTACAATCTCCGGAATCTTTGCGACTGGAGGTGGGGGTGGGGGTTGTGAAGTAGGTGGTATCTGAAGAATATCTTCGAAATCATCGTCAATCCCTCCGAGATCAATTATGTTTTGATTTCCCTTATTGGGCCATTCAAAAGCCAGAATAGTTACGAATAGGCTGACCGTCAGTCCTAGGTTAAAAAACATTCCTCGTTTCGTGTTTAGATCGTATTCAGGGTTTTTCTTTTGCTCCATTGGAAATGTGTATGACAGACTAGAACGAAAAATGGTGAGAGGATGTTACAAGAATGATAGATCACTAAGTGATGAAAGGGAGATTAGATAGTAGGCTGCATTAAAAAACCTTGAACCCATATTTGTCATTAGAATTTTATGATGAAGGGGTAAACTATACAAGGAAATATGGCCCTTAGTTGAGCCTTCCCATTTGGTCTAGGTGGGGAGGCATAACGTAAGTTATTCTGATGAACCAATGAAGTGATAAGTGCCTGAATTGTAGTGATATATCCATGGAACAATAAGACTAATGACAATTCTGGTAAAGACTAACTGCCAACAAGAATTAAGATAACGGTAACCAAACAATGAATGAAGTGCCCTTACCTTCCTCACTCACTACTTCAATCTCTCCTTTATTAAGCTCGATGAAATCATACACAAGCTGCAATCCTAATCCGTGACCAGTTTCACCCGAAGTACCCCTAGTTGAGATAGTTGAATTCAGGTCCGAGAGGATTTTTAATTTATCATTTGGAATACCAACACCATTGTCAATAAATTCAATTTTGGCGGTTTTATTTTCTAAATCTTTCTTCGCTAAAACACAAACTTGACCCCCAATTGGAGTGAATTTGATAGCGTTGTTAAGTAGGTTTCTAAATATCGTTGATGTGGTATTCTTATCGATGAATACATTGAATTCCTCCTTCACATGTAACTCAAGATCAATTTTTTTGGCTTCAGCAATATCCGCAAACATATCAGTAGCTTCGGATAGCACATCCTTTATACTTAGGCTTTCAGGTGCATAAGGAAAATGACCTCTTTGCTGAAGCGCCCATCTAAGGAGATTGTCTAAAAGTTTAACAAGACGATCCACAGAATTTTCCATTTTATCCAGCGCCTCTGCCATCTGGTCAGATTTCCCCTCATCGCGTAAACACTTTGTGACACTCATGAGTCCACTAAGATTGCCAACAGGTGCTCTCAAATCATGGGAGATAATGGAGAAGAATTTATCCTTCGAATTGTTCGATGCAACCAAAGCATCTTTTCGCTCTTCCAGTTGCTTGCTCAGTTTGATTTTAGATTTTGAATAAGAGTAAATTAAAATAGATAGACCCATAACTATAAAAAGTATTATGACTCCAGTAATCATTACAATTTGATTGTTACGTTTTTGTTCAAGCAATAAATCAACCTCAGCTTGTTTTTGGCCAACTTCAAATCGAGTTCTCAGATTTGCCAGCTTTTGAGTAGTCTCTATATTTTGGATACTATCTTTATATGCATTGTGCTGGGCTTGATATGCTATCGCAGTTTTATAATCACCCACTTTTTGATAAAGGACAAACAGTAGGTAGGATGCATCTCTTATTTGTTCCTTCATACCTTCACTTTCAGCCATTTCCAGACCTTTTATTGTATAATCAAGTGCTTTTTGTTGCTTATTTTCTTCTAAGAAAATGTTGCCGAGTTGATTATAATAGTCCGCCATGGCATAGCGATCATCAAATTTCTTGAGCATATCGATGGCTATAAAAAGATCTTCTTGGGCTTTTTGAGGCTTGCCTTTTTTCCAATAAACTAAAGCACGATTTCCAATAAGGTAGGCCAAGCCTAAGGTCATGCCTACTTCCTGAAGGATAGGTTCAGATTCATTATAATAAGCCATAGCTGAATCGTAATTACCTATTAAGTAGTAATCGTAACCAATATTTAAAAGCGAAGGGCCAAGCCTTTCTTTATTGCCGATTGTTCGGAGGAAGTCAACAGTTTTTGCTCCGTAAAGCAGTGCATTATCTGAATCTCCATTTTGAGTATAGCACGAAGAAATTTCCAGATAGACGTCCGTTAGTAGGTGTTCAAACTCCTTGACACCTAGTGCATCATTTGCGCTTTCGAATAAAGAAGCCAGCGCCAGACTTAAATTACCCATTAATCTGTGCGCAATACCAATCCGCAAATTTGATTTTATTCGATATTCTTTGCTGTTGGATTGCCCTGCCAATTCGAGTAGTTCTTTTCCATATTCCAGCTCTTCTTCTGGAGAACTGGAATATGTAGACAGCCAATAGTAGGCTTCCATTTCTTCATTCAAACTAAGCTTTTGGCTTTCAATGATGACTCTAATACTATCTGCCTTAGATTGATTTTGTGACCTAGCCTCAAAAGCAAAAAATGCATAAATGATAATTAGACCAACGCTAATGGTGTTATGCATGGGCTTGATTCGTAAATTATTGGTTGACCTTAATTTTCGGATCTAATTTTATTGGTAACCCGACATTTCCTTTGAATTGATAAATTATGTCGTACTTGAGATTTATATTATCATCTTCTCCAATATCCTCAGGGATATGGATCACCCACATCAAATCCACGTTGATTTCCTCAGGCAAGCCATCTAGAAGAAATTGAGAGTCGTCATCGAACTCGATACCATCTAGATCTGAAATGCCACCCCCAGAATACCAAAATATAAACTCACCAGGATCTACATATGCTGTTATCGTCTCCTCTGTTACTTCCCGATAACCGATGTGATGATCGGTGTTCGTGGCATAAAGCAACTTATCATCTTTGAACTTCAGAACAGTAATTGCTTTTTCTGTGTCCCATCCCACTCTAGCATTTGAGGAATTAAGATAAGTCTCGGCTAATTCCGTGGCTTTAATCATATCCTCGTCTGCCATGTCGATCTCCTTGTTCAGAGAATCCTCTTGGCAGGAGATAGTGAACAAAAAAGTGAAAAGAATTAAAAGCTGGCTTGACCGGAAAAAGTGTTTCATTTTGCTCGTTATGTTTAATTAGTATTTCATCATTACTCGAATGACTTGAATTACGTTTCTGTAAAAGTAAATAGGCCATAAACGCAAAACAGTCAAGACATTAACGTAAAACACTCTACGTAAAATACTTAGTAAGGGTCTGCTGAAAAGCACATAACAGGTTGACTATCACGGAATAGAACAATTGTTTAAAACTTTGAAGTGAAGTACATGCATTTCAATATTTAGCTTGCGTCTTATCACAGCGGGGTTGAGGATTATCAAATAATAAGATTTACTAAAAATGTGCTAAATGATTATGAGTTGAACAAATCAGATGAATATTATTCTTTGATCTGATTAACAATGGAAACCAAAATAATATTTTGAAGTGAACAACTGATTCGCATTTTGAAATGCTGGAAAGAGTGTGGTTATTCGTGATTCAAGATATCTAGAATCCTTACTTTACTCAAGGCTATTTCTTCTTATCACGTTTTGAAGTCCCTATTTGGTTTTTATTGCAAATCTCCTATGTGTTCAGCCATTTCCAAACCTTACCAAAGAATCTCTTAGGCTTGGGAGATTGCTCTATAACTTCTAAGGATGTATGATGCTCTTGTACTTTGTCCTTAAGTTTTGGTTTGGTGGCCTTGGCCTGTTGTATTTTTTGTCGGTAGTGAGCCTCCTTAAGAGTCTTTTTTTCTTTCCTTTCTTTTTCTTTTCTTCTTTGTTCCAGACGTATGTCGTATTCTTCTTTCTTTTTCTTGGCTTTTAACCTCCTACTTTCTCGGTCTTCATTGCTTAGCTGCTGACGTTTGTGTCTTTGGTTTTTTTGGTGTTCAATATCTTCTAATTGGTCATCTATTTCCACCGATCTTTTTTTCGGTTCTGGCAAGTCGATTTTACCTACCACTTTCAGTCCCTCTAGTTCCTTTTTAGGAGACTTTATTCGAGTGACTTTACTCAGATCGACAGACGTATCCTCCATCTCCAATAATTCCAGCAATCGGTCTGTTTCAATTTCTACTTCTGCCTTTGGTAGGTCTAGTTCTTCTCGCTGCAATGGAATTTCTTCAATTTGATCTAGAGGAACATCAACCGGTTCTTTAGTTTCAACAACTTTTTCAATAGCAACTATTTCTTCAGTTACTTCCGGTTCTACTAATTTTTGTTCTTCTTCAAGAATCTCTTTGCTAGGCTCTTCTAAACTCTCCAAAGGCAAATCCAATGAAAGGTCGAAATGCGTCATTACCAACAGTTCTGTTTGCTCGTCTAATTTAGAATTGGAACGCACCTCACCGATCGTAGGTTCTGCCTCTTTTAAGTAAGAGATTATTTCTTGTAGGGAAACATCGTATTTCCGCGCTAGCTGTCCAAGTCTCATTATGCAATTAATTAAAGCGCACAAATCTAATCAGCCTTTTGATAAAGACATGATTCATGTTCATTATTGCAGCAGGATATAGTGTAGTTTATTAGGAGACCGTCCTGCCTAATGGGTTATTTATGACCTAGGGCGTTTGATCACACATCCTTGCAATGCACATAAGGCTTAGGTTGATCCAATTGAAAACTGGCTCATGAAAGTCTTGCACTTTTCTTTCGTGTCGATATACATAATTTTAAAGTTCTTGATAACCATCCACTGATTATCCTTCGTTTTTTCCAACTTCAGCTGTGCACTGTCATCGTACAATAGACTCTTAAGAAAACTGATCATGTCTTTGCTATTTCGTTGAACATAGTACCTAATTGTATAATGTATATTACTTAATCAAGTTAAATATTATATTGAAATAATTATATGATTAGGCGCAGATTTGTAGCTGAGATTTGGCAGGTGTAAGGGGTTATAGTGCTAGAAGCTATGGTCTTAGATAAAGCATAGAACAGGCTATTCTGACGTACCAATGCTGTGGTTAGTATCTGATTTTGAAGTACTTCAGCCATGTTAATAGATGGTCGATGAATACTCTGGTTAAAGCTCATTGTTTTGCATGGCAGTTCTAAATGAAATAGATTGACAGGAATATTTAAATGGACTATCAATTTGTTCCCTGTCAGCGTCTGGCCCGTTTATTTAAAGATTGTTTTTCACTACCCATCTCAGAAGGCACATTGGCCAACTTCACAGCAAAGGCATACAAAAACCTGTCTCCATTTGAAGAACAACTCAAAGAACGACTATTGGAAAGCGCTGTGATACATGCCGATGAAACAGCCATGCGTTCAGAAGGCAAACGCCATTGGATGCACGTGGCAGGAAATGATCAACTCACCTATTACCACTTTGACCCAAAAGAGGCACTGAGGCCATTGAACGAGCAGGTGTCCTCTCTGGCTACAAGGGAACCCTCATCCATGACCGCTTTTCTTCTTATTGGAGCTATGCCAACAGACATGTCTTATGCAATGCCCATATCTTAAGGGGACTCATTTTTTTAGAAGAACAAGGCCATCGGTGGTCCAAAGCCATCAACTCTTTGTTGTTAAAAGCCAAATTGGCAAAAGAAAAAAATAAACTATCCAAGACCTATATCACCCGAACCAAAAACAAGTATAAAAAAATCATTTGGGAGGGATTGAATAAGCAACCATCACCCGAAAACAGCCATTGTCGGGGCAAACCCCAGCGAAGTAAGTCCCACAACCTGTTGATTGCGCTCAATAAATACAACAGAGAAATAGTACGCTTCCTCTCTGATGCTGATGTCCCCTTTGACAACAATCAGGCTGTTCGTATGGTGAAAACCAAACAGAAGGTATCAGGATGTTTTAGAAGCCAACAGGGCGGAGAATGTTTTGCTCGAATAAGAAGCTTTATTGCTACGCTTGGAAAACAAAATAGAAAAATCCTAGTTGGTCTTCAGCAAATTTCTCTCGATGATGAGGTAATCACCATAGCTGAATAGTAACCAAAGCAGTCACAATTAAATGTAACTGCTTGATTTCAGCATTACGGGGGCTGGCTGGACTCGACCTATGACCTTCGGGTTATGAGCCCAACCACTGATTTTGAGTACAAAATACAGAACCGCTCAAAATTTGGATCCAAATAATCAAGCCCCCCTATTGGGTTTTGATTACCAGTAGTCCTCTAAAAACCTTTTAATAATGCAGATAGGTGAGTAGTCACAGATCCGTTTTGTTGTACCTTAAGGAAAACAAAAAAGCCCCAACCTAAGTTGGAGCTTATAACTGACTGATAATCAGTACCTCGGGCGGGACTTGAACCCGCACGGCCGCAAAGGCCACAGGATTTTAAGTCCTGCGTGTCTACCAATTCCACCACCGAGGCATCAACAAAGAAGCCGCACTAGGCGGCTCTTTACTTTTGAGCGGGAGACGGGATTCGAACCCGCGACCCCGACCTTGGCAAGGTCGTGCTCTACCAGCTGAGCTACTCTCGCTTTTTTAGGACTGCAAATGTAAAAATAGGTTTTGGAATAACTACATCGTGAAGGGATTTTTTAACCCAGATTTGTCATTAGTGTTTTATGATGAAGGGTTAAAGGGAACCTCTAATAATTAATTTTCTCACTTTGCCACTTTTGTTATATGAACACATTGCAACAGGATTTTAAGTGGCTTTCCTGTTTTAGTTTGTAATTATCTGTATATCAACACTATACATTTTTTCATCATTCCCAATTAGGTAGACTTATCCTGTCCAACCTTACCACTTGTTCATATCTAAACAGATTGTAGGTCAGGTTTACCAGTCCAACAAAGCCAGAAGCGCGCGCTATTCCTATTGACCTCACACTGAGTTTGT
>JAAEPI010000173.1 GCA_024232835.1 Cytophagales bacterium | reverse complement strand
TATCATTCTCCGAGTAAATGTGATATTACAAATGACTCTGGTGAAAATATCAACAATTACTCCTCAAAAAATTTTCCTACAGGGGGCTATGGCGCGGGTTCGAGAATCTTCGAACTGAAATATGTTTCGTATGCTGTGGATAAGGAAACAGTCAATGACTCAATGAATAATGAGCTACACCCTAAACTGATGGTGGATACAGACGGCTCCGAGCCTCTTGGCTCCAAGTATACATATCAGCCGCTGGCAAATAATATAGAAGATCTTCAGCTTGAATATTTGTTTGTCAGTGACAGCGCATGCACCGGTGTCTCATGCGAAGCTGACTATCCGGATGACGATTCAGCGCTAACCTGGGATGATTTTCAAAATCTCAGGGCGGTAAGGGTAAGAATTCTGGCCCGTTCCGATCAACCCGTTCCTGATTATACCCCACCTGCTACGGTAAATGATCGTGAGGGCAATCCTATTCAGAATGACGGCTATATAAGAAGGTGGTATGAAATGGAAGTCAATCTGGGCGGTTGCACGTCAATCCGTCAACGTTATTTTTCTGTTAATCCAGGGTACCACCCAGATTCGTGCGGAAATGCACACTAAGGAATCTCACCTTGTTTGTATCAACTATTCGGACATCAAAGAATATAATACCAGGGACTAATACCAAAATATCAGCCCAAGGTGGCATTGATTTTCGTTTCGGCCAAATGACAAATAAATTCCAAATTCCAATATTCAAATAAATTCCAAATCCCAATATCCAAATAAATTCCGAATCCCGAATTTCATGGGCATTATTAATTTAATGTGACAAATTAAGATTCGGATATTGGGCATCCTTCATTTTGTCCCAAAAGCAGTTTACACTTTCGAAGGAGTGC
>JAAEPI010000172.1 GCA_024232835.1 Cytophagales bacterium | reverse complement strand
TTCTCTAATTCTTCTTTAGTAATACCCTTTTTACTTTTAGCAATAATGTGAACAATTAAATCCAGACTGTTTCTATATTTTGTGAAGCCGATATCATTAAAAAACCAAATACCGTTTATGTCAAATTCAGGGATAGTTTGCAAAGTTATGAATTTACCACGATGAGTATAACTTGTAATGGCGTTTAGTTCACTAATATCTCTTCTGAGTGTTTTTTCACAATAAGGTACATGCGCAAACAGTTGATCAATAGTTATGGCCTGAGCTGCCTTGATGAAATCTCGGATGAATTTTAATCGATCTTTTTTATCCATGACATATGTCCGAATTACATTATTTTTGTAGGTCCAAGTTACATATAAATGTAATTAAGACATATGTCAATTTGTTTATTTTTGCAATGTTTTATGGTAAAAAGTGCGAGTTTTTAACGATTTTTATTAGTTTTAATCCAAAGATAAATACGTAACTCATTGAAATAAATTTAAATATTAAAATCCAACGGGTTATTGGAACAATGGGATTTTTGCCGTGCACGATCGCCAAAGCACAAAGTTCACCTGGAATCGAGCCACCGCAGTCTGCATAACTTCGAAATTCATATCATCAAAAGATTTGAAGACACAATCGTCAAAACCGAACCCGGCGTTATCTTTAAGGGCAATAGGAAAGAGAAGATAATCGTTACCTGTTTGGACATCCGCATTGAGCAGTTAAGGCACAGCCGCATGATTGAGCTGTATCGAAGGGAACATAATGAAAGCTCCCATCGTTTCTCCGAGGGTGGCAAAACTCAAGCATGGGTCCCCAGCCAACGGCTCCAGGGGTACCTGGCTGATCACCAAACCATGGTTTTTGATCCCGCCCATATGGACTCATTTATCAAATATGGTTTTGACAAAAAAAAAGCGACTGTGTCCAAGGACAAAACCATCCTGTGCAATAAACAAAAATACACCGTGGTTGTTGGCGCTGAAAAATTCAGCTCCTACAAAAGCACGGCAGTTAAGATCTCCCATTACAACAATAAGCTGTATATTTTTGAAAATAAAAAGGACGGTATCTGCCTGGGTGAAGCTGTCCGCCAGCAACCTTCACAAAAGCCAAGATCTGTTACCGAAAAAGCAGAAGCGCGGCTGAAGAAAAATGAAGTGGAGCAGATCTGCGGCTATCTTGTAGACAAGCAAATGAGCGTTGATATGAAATCACTGATCTCCTGTTACCAAAGCGGTCTTACGTTCAGTATCGCAAAAGCCGTCTTTGAGGCAAACATGGACAGGTATCAGCAGCTTGTGGCTAAACTACAGGACCCAAGCAGGGCCGGCTTTGTAAGATTCAATGCGTTTATAATCGATATCAAGCGACATCATCAAAGGCATGCTGATCTGTTTTATCCAAAGGAATGCGATCATGACCTTTAGCCGGAAAAAAGATTTCATTAATGACAAACGCCGAATATCTTACCTTAGTTCTGTCTACACACGGATATATCGAGGACAAAGTGTATTGATTGAGGGTGCCTATGGTGTCGGTAAAACCCGGTTCCTGGAACTGATCAAACCCAAAAAACTGATGCCGGTCTGTCTGGAATCACTGGACAACAAACACGAAATTCTGGCATCCATTCTTCAAGGTCTCGACTATGAATCAACCCCATCGCACTGGCGCACATCGGCTCACCTCAAAAAGATCTGCACGCTATCTGGCTTCTTTATCATTATCGATGAAACCAATGACCTGGACCGTCGTGTCTGGCCATACTTCAAACGGATAATCGATGCACGAATCCCAATTGTCTTTGCCGGGTTGCCCAATGTAAGAACCTTCCTGGCAAGTGAGCATCCAGACATTCTCAGTCGCCTAAAGGTGTTAACCCTGTTTCCAATCATCGTTGAAGACTTCATTGAAAAGTACAAAAATAACATATCTCAGGAAGCTGTCGAGCAGATATACGCTGCGACCAATAATGATATGCGTAAGTTTGAAGAGATCTGCAGTGATTGCATAAATAAGGCAAAGGAATTGAACTATAGTCTCGTGGATATCAACCTGGC
>JAAEPI010000171.1 GCA_024232835.1 Cytophagales bacterium | reverse complement strand
CTGAGCACTAATATTGAGTTTTGATACAATCTCTAAACTTATTTATCACCCTTCCTTAATTCTAGAAGGGAGTGGTTTTGGTTATCATTATGACAATTTTTTGGACCTTAGCGTTAGAATATTTAATGAAAAGTTCATCATTGGTATTTATCACAAGGTAGACGACTTTAACTTTGAGGTTATCAATTTCCCGTTTCCTAGTAGCAACATTCACTCCCAAGTAGGTTACAATGCATTCTACTCACAGCTTGTTCGTTACTACCGTCTCTGCAACAACAAAATGGCCTGCAACGTATAGAACATTTTCGACCCCGGAAGTCAAGAAAGCCCTAAAAGCATTTAGAAATGAGTTTCAGACATCTTTTTTGCCCCCTATTTCGTCGCCTCACAAATTGCCCCCCCCCTCTTCGGGGGCTGTTGAAAATGGTTCCCCCAGTATGGTACCGCCCCACTTACTAAATTATAAAGCTTCCCTTATTTGATACAAAATCAATCAACACCTATCATCTTCCCACTGGAGAGAAAACTTCTTTACATATTCAGTCTAATAATACATTCAGTATTCATAATACATTTAGTATCCATAATACATTCAAACATAAAAACAATAGGGAGGGGCATGCTACATATAGAGAAACAATCAAAACAAGACATTTTACTTGTTTAGTCAACCACATAATCTTTTTGTCCCCTCTCAGCACCAACGGATGAAGGTTTCCGCCCGTCACAGGCAAGAAATCTGCGCCCTCCCGTCATGCACGGGAATTCTGCGCCCCTCCTGCTTTACGCGGAAATTCTGCGCCCCTCCCGCTTTGCACGGGAATTCTGTGCCCTCCTGCTTTGCGCGGGAATTCTTTGCCCCTCCCACCTTGCGCAGGAATTCTGAACCCCTCCCGTCAGAGGTGACAGGAATTCTGTACCCCTCCCATCGGCAGTGACAGGAATTCTGTACCCCTCCCATCGGCAGTGACAGGAATTCTG
>JAAEPI010000170.1 GCA_024232835.1 Cytophagales bacterium | reverse complement strand
GCGGCTCCATGCTTTGTATAATCATCAAAGCATCATTTATCTGTTCCATATTTACTGGTTCTGGTTGATCAATTGCTTTGGCAATGTCTTCCAAAGGGTGAGCTAAGTATCCGCTATCATTTATGTTATAAATCATGTTTTCACAGATCTCCATAAGCGAATCTTCAAGCTCCATAATCGATAACTGTCCCAGTAGGTAATCTTGAAGTGATATTGATTTCGCGGCAGTATTTTCTAACGCTTCCTGTTTGCGATCTCGTTCATCTACGGCATCACTCCTTTTAACAGACGTTTGTGAAAAGTAGTCTCCCCAATCATCAGCCATTTCTCCAAGTTTTTTAAATTCTTCATCCTCCTTCGCATCTTCATTATTTGTTCCTTCTGCAAGCTCATCATCGAGTGTTTTTTGTTCATCGGTTTTTTGTACATCCTTTTCATCATCATCAGCTACTTCTTCTAATACAGGATTATCTATGAGTTCTTGTTGAATATGTTCTACTAAAGCCAACATAGGGAGCTGTAGGATCTCTATAGACTGGATCACTTGGGGCGCCAGTTTCATCTGTTGTCGAAGTTGCGGTGATAATACGGTATCTATTCTCATATATTGTTACCTTGAAAAACTTAATCTTTTTGCATTAATTTTCTACCATGAATCGCATCGGCAATAACTGCAGAATTTGCATATTCCAGATAACTTCCCGATGGCATGCCTCTCGCCAATTGTGTTACTTGAATCCCTAAAGGTTCTAATCGCTCATGAATGTACATAGCAGTGACATCGCCTTCCATATTCGGATTTGTGGCAATGATCACTTCTTGAATATT
>JAAEPI010000169.1 GCA_024232835.1 Cytophagales bacterium | reverse complement strand
TCCAATCGGTGTCATCTATATTGGCTTCCCATACTTCCTCCGAAGGAACTACATGTTTGCTCACAAGAAGCGATTGACGACGCGCTTCTTTTGCCAAAGCACTGCCATTATTTTTATCTCTGTTATCAAATGCGCCTGCAAGATACAGGTTTATGGCCTCATTGACAAGCTCCGAGATGGATTTGTGGGTTTTCTGAGCTTTGAGAAGCAAGATGTGATAAATTTCCGGCTTAATATCAATCGTTGTCGACGTTGGTTTAGAGATCATCATATTTCCTCCTTCATTCCTTATATAGGTGCTCTTTACCGTTCAAGAGAAGATAGGTAATGATGTCATTTCTCATCGTGTCTTGTCAAGAGAAAATCGCCATTTCGATCTAAGCTGCGAATCTCATTCTGCCCCATTTTGAGAATATCCTCCCCTTTGATGAATATCTCTCCTTGAAAAATTCGCGCCGGGGGAATGGGCAGGATCTTCAGGATTGATTTGGCCATCGTCGTTTTTCCACAGTCGGCTTCACCGACCAAACCAACTTTTTCGCCTTCTTCCATAGTCAGGTTAACAATGAGGGTGATAGGAGCACTTAGACAATTAATTCATCAAAATTCGAATGCATGATGTTGGTGATACGGGT
>JAAEPI010000168.1 GCA_024232835.1 Cytophagales bacterium | reverse complement strand
GCCCGTATTGCTGATTTGCCTTTGTAAGTAAACTTTCACATTGGTCATTAAAATTGAAACTCGGATTAATGAGAACCCCAAGATCTTTTTCATTATCAGCATAATCAAGTAGATTCTCTCCAAGGGAATAATGGAATCTAATGAAGGGTAACATTTCAAGGGGGGATGGTCGGTTATGAATCGAAACGACTTTACATTTGAGTAAGTGAAACTTCATCTTATTACTCGAAGCCCAGCTATTAAGATATTCAATATCAGACTGGAGGATGCAATGATCAATACTTTCTCTAATTGGGCGCCAAATTTTGGTGTCATCTGCGTACAAAGCGAGATTTGTACCTGGTGAAAGACCTAAAGGCAGATCGTTTATAAATAAAACAAAAAGAATAGGGCCTATGATAGAACCCTGTGGAACACCAGAAAGGACCGGCTTTTTGGACGAACTACAGTCATCAATGACTACACATTGCTCCCGCCCACTAAGGTAATTTTTGATAAATTTGAGGAACCGACCATTGATGCCATACATATCTCTAAGTTTTGTAAGTATGAGGTCATGGTTTACTGAGTCAAAAGCTTTTGAAAAATCAAAATAAACCACATCATTACTCATGGTTTCACAATCATTTATGGAGAGGACTATGCTATCGGTGAATGTAACCATGTTAGAGGTACATGACTTATGCCTTAAAAAGCCATGTTGCCTACTGTCTAAATAGGGTGAGGTTCTTAAGAGCAGCTCATCTTTCAGGATCCGTTCAAATGTTTTCATTACCAAGGATGTTAAAGAAATCGGCCTGTAATTTTCAATATTTTCCTTGCACCCTTTTTTGTGGACGGGAACAACATTTGCAGACTTCCAATCGCCAGGAATGCACCCTGTGTTATATGAAATTTTGAAGATGAGTGATAATGGATATGCTATACTGACCGCACAGTTCTTCAGAATTTTACCATGAATACCATCAGGACCACCCGCCTTATTCGCATTAATACCTGCCAATAATTTTCTAATTCTAGTGTGGCAGAAATCAATGTTAAAGCTTTCGTCATTTGACCAATCAATGTCAATATCGTACATAGACGCGTCAGAGAATTGGTCAAAAAAATACTTGTTGAAAAGCTCTGCCTTGTCTAGTGAGAGGTTCCTATAACGACCATTAAGATGCATACATTCAGGAGGTCTATGGCTTTTAGAATTAGACTTAACATGAGACCAAAACTTTTTAGTAATCAGTGCAGGGTCATC
>JAAEPI010000167.1 GCA_024232835.1 Cytophagales bacterium | reverse complement strand
GATGAATGGATTGACCAATTGCCCTTAAATTTGAAAAAGATTTGGGGTTTAGTACACCATAACAATAAGAAAGCCCAGGTACTTTTCGCACACCAATACGATAAGAAACGAAAAGATCATGTTTTAAAAGTTGGTGATCGCATTCTCTGGTTTCGTCCCCAAGACTTGAAGGGAGATTTGAGAACATTTGCAATGCCATTTGTGGGCCCATATTTGATCGAGAGTTTGTCCGAGTTCCACACAGCTAAAATAATATTGGAGAGCGATGACCAGTCCGAATCCATACATGTCAATGTTGACCAATTAAGTTTGTGCTATCCAGAATTTTCTCCCAAAACCACTTTAGATTTCCCCAAGATTAAAAGATGGCATAGAGCCAATAGGAAACGGTTCCCAGGAGAAGTTTATTTGGCCAGTTTAGCTCCATTTCGACATTCCACATTGCTGAAGGGCATAATCCGCCGAAATAGAGAGGAAAAACAACTCGAGGAAGAGGTTTCGGTAGAGAATGTCCCCAAGATTATTGTAACATCAATATGTATGATGCGAAGTGTTTACAAAATAGATAAGACTTTTATAATGGCAGGTGAGGCGAGTCCCCAGGTGGAGCAGAGAGAGGCAGAGATG
>JAAEPI010000166.1 GCA_024232835.1 Cytophagales bacterium | reverse complement strand
TTTTACCTTTGGTGATTGGGTATCAGAGGTTCCTTATGACGAAAGGTTTTATTTTACAGGCGACGAGGATAGCTCCCTCATCAGGTCCTATACAAGCGGCTGGGATGTCTTTGTTCCGCCCAGGAATGTGGTTTATCACGATTATAATGACAATCGTCTGCAGAGCCCAACTAAAAAACGTCCCCTTCACTGGGAGGACCATGATTCAACTGAACCCAATCTTCATTTATTAGGTGAGCTTCAAGCTGGTGTGGGAATAGGCGTGGAACGAAGCATGGTTGATTTTGAGAAACACTTTGGCGTAGATTTCAAAACAAAGAAAATCAAAGAATTGGCGAAGCAGGGGTTTACTTTCGATTCCCAAAAAGTCCGGGTGGAAAATAGAGAGTTTTGTGTAGTCTTGGATAGCGATGCAATACCTGACGGTTCATACAAGCTCTGGGTATTTTGCTTGTTCGATAGAGATGGAAACGAGGTGTTCAGAAAAGATATTTGTGATCCTGAAATCATAAGTAAACAACAAAAAACGCTACGTATCTCCTTGACCATGGAAGATAGTCGGATGGACATAGTCAAGGCTTTAATCTGGCCAATGATAGAAGACGGCGTTTTTGGGGAAAGGCATGAGTACAAAGTAGAGCTTAAAGTGATCGACACGGTTACAACACCGATTGCGACAAAAATAATTATACTCAGTCAAATGACAAAAGACCCCTCTTACCAGGAGATTCAGAATTTCAGCCTTAGAACCTGGATGAACCACAATAACCCCAACGTGAAAATCATAAATTATTATGGTGCGTTTGATTGTAATGGAAATATCTTTCAGGAATTTAACAAAGAAATAAGAAAAGGACAAGCCGAGTTCATTAATGAGAATACGCTTGTGATCGGTACATACGACAAATTGAATAATTCATATTTCGATCCCAGGGGTGAAAAGTTTATAATCGCGTTAGAATACTGTCTTAAAAATTTAGAATTTGATTTTATTTTTAGAATCAGCTCAACCAATTATATCGATATCCAAAAATTATCTAAACATTTGGACTCTTTGCCAAGACAGAAGGTATATAATGGTTGCCGGAATATGTATGATCACAAATACAAATTTGTATCAGGCTTTCATTGTATCATGTCCAGAGACGTCGTAGAAAAATTAGTAGAATATAAGGATGAATATTTATCTTTGAAGTATCCCGAAGACTTAGCCGCAGGTATGATTTTGATACATAAATTGAATTACGTGAATTTTGAGGAGCAAGATGAATTTGTTACCCACAAGAATCTCGGTGGTCCAGGATGGGAACAAATTGAAAATCTGTACGAAAATTCTTCTGAAATTAATAACGCGCCTTTTTATAATTATCGGCTTACTTATTATAACAATCCGGAGCGATTGCATAAGGTTTTGCAATTACATTATTTAGTCAGCAAAAAAACAATCAATGAAGCGACGAAAAAAGGATTTGCTTTCGGAGCTTACCAGGCTGATGCGGAAGAAGGCATGGAGTGCGGGATCCTCCATGCGAGAGGTAATGCGTCTTCAAATCTTCCTATGAAACCCCCAGACCAGAATACCCAGCACCCATCACAAACAATCTTTGTCTTTATAGCATCGTATTGCGATCCGGAACTTCCACGCACGCTCGATGATTGTCTTCAGAATGCCAGACATCCGAAGAATTTACGGTTTGGGATTTGTTGGCAATATGATCGACAGCAACCAGTGAACATCCAGAAATTTAAGCACGATGCCCGCTTTCAATTTGTGGAATATCCTATTGAACAAAGCCAGGGTGGCACCTGGGCTCGTTCTAAAGCCCAACAATTCTGGAAAGGGGAACCCTACACCTTACAAATTGATTCTCACATGAAATTCGAGAGGGACTGGGACGTGAAACTTATTCAGATGATGAAGAAGTTTCCGAGTGACAAACCCCTCATCACGGCCAATTCCCCGGTCTTTTGGTACAATGAGCAGGGGAAGCTGCATCGTGAAACACACAGAGGCGTTCCGACTCATAAAATCGTAGATTGGAATCCACAGTTGGGCTGGACAATTTGGGCTGATTATGGTAAGCCCAACACCCAATGGCCCGGCCGAACCAGAATACTTACCGGTAATTTTGTTTTTACCCTCGGCCAATGGAATCAGGAAGTTCCACAAGATCCGGAACATTACTATCATGGAGAAGAGTGGAGTTTAACGATTCGATCATTTACGCATGGGTATGATCTATTTTTGCCTGAGGAAATTGTGGTGTGGCATAGAAACGAACTACCGAGGCGTCACTGGGAACACGGCCAGGACGTCGTCAACCGGAAAAATGAGATTGCTTTTGAACGACTCAGAATGCTGATCTACAGCGATGATAAGGAGGAGCACAAAAAACTGGGAAAGTATAGCCTGGGAACCGTCAGAACAATACGAGACTACGAAATTTATGCGGGAATGGATCTTAAAAATAAAAAAGCTCACCCGGATGTCTTTGAAGGAAATAACCCTGATCCCGTGACGATTAAATCCGAGAAAGATTGGGAGCAATGTCTCACGTTTGAGGAATTTAAAACTTTAATCTGCCATTCCGGAATGGGCTCAGAAAAATAAAACCGGCCCCAGGTGGAGGCTCCCAAGGACCCCCCTAGAATCATGTGAGAAGCCATAGAAATTTGTTCCGGCAAATCTGTTCCCGGAAGGAAAAATTGGAAGGATAAACTCATGATCCCACTTTGTATCATTTCAGACAAGTTTCAGTTCATTTGTTTGTGCATCCCCAAAAATGCAAGTTCTTCGCTCGGAAAAGAATTTAAAAAGTCTCAATATCAATCTTATGAATGCCAGTACGACCGAATTGGTAAGGAAAAAGTGGAAAATTATTTCAGCTTCGCCCTATTAAGGGACTCAGTCACAAGGCTCTTGTCCGCATACCAGGAAATTTCTCTGCGGCAGGAAATGTCTCCGCGGAAAGATGGGAAATCGTTGTTGAAAGAAGACAAGTCATTCTATTTCATGGATGATACCATGGAAAAATTTCATGCCTTTCTTGAGGAAGTACAACGTCATAAGTGAGATCCGCACATCATGGATCAATACGATTATATTGGCGATAAGAGAATAGATTTTTCAGGCAGGATTGAAGCATTCAATAAAAGTATGAAATTCGTGTTCAATACATTAAATATCCCCTATTCCACAATATTCCCGGTCAGTAGATCGAGAGAAGGAAGGAAAACGGTTTATAATTATACGAAATTCTGCATTGAGAAAGTCGATACCTCCGTTAAAGATCTCATACGAGATATTTATAAAAAAGACGTTGAATTACTCTCCTCTCTTCATCTG
>JAAEPI010000165.1 GCA_024232835.1 Cytophagales bacterium | reverse complement strand
TCTTTGCGTTCAAGTTCGTATGTGTAATGAGCCATATAAGGACGTGCGGGTTCATCGAGTTCCTTCAGGCAGATGATACACTGTTCGGGATAATGATGTTTTATTTTATCGGGTTTGGGTTTGTGTTTTCTCCCATATCCTTGTGAACCAGGTTGTCGACCTGGATTGCGTTTTGGTCCATCATCATCATATTCAGTTTTATCGGTATGATTTTTCTCATTTTCATCATCAACCAGTTCATTCACATCACCCTGATCCACATTATCCTGATCCGACTCGTCTTGGATCTGGGGGTCGGACTCAACGCTATCCTCAGTTTCATCTAAGGCGGGTTTTCGATATGGACTATCAGAAGAGGGGGGCTTGGAACTGCTGCTCGAATCGGTATTCAAGCGTTCATACAAATCAATCCCAAAATTGCGCATACGAAGTAAGAGCGATATCAGATCGCACTTCCGCATCTTCTCAAGGCGCTCTGGAGTGATTTGTTTCAAATCTTCTGGAGTAAATTTGATCTTCACATCTTTGAGATATCATATACAATTCCTTTTTTCCACTAAATAATGAATTATTTTCCATTTTTTCTATGGGGGGGTGAATCGTTACGCTTGAACTCATTGTTGATTACCTTAAAAAGC
>JAAEPI010000164.1 GCA_024232835.1 Cytophagales bacterium | reverse complement strand
GGGAAAATACGACTGGTTGCCTTTATCCATTACCCGTGAAGAGTGGAGTGGCTATCTTATTGCCAAACCAGGAGGATTTACCAGCATAGTGCAAATTATGGAATCCCACCATAAGCATTGTGATTCAACTTATGTTCATGCAGAAAATGTCTTAAGTGAAGGAAAAAATGATCTGGGGAAGGAATTGATGCGATCGTTTATTTGGAATATGGAACTCCATTTTGCCAGGGAAGAGACGATTCTTTTTCCTGCGTTTGAGGAAAAAACCGGAATGACGAGTGGCCCTACTGAGGTCATGCGGGTGGAACATGAGCAGATTAGAGGTGTCCTGAAGGAAATTTCTGATTGCCTGAACGAGGGGAATTTGCAACGTATTTTCGATCTGAGTGAAGCCATGCTGATCTTAATTGCTCAACACAACTCAAAAGAAGAAAATATTCTTTACCCCGCGGCAGATCAGTATTTAGCGCGGGAAGCAGATGACATAGCAAGAAAGCTGCAATTGCTGAAACAGGCATAATCCCTATGGCGGAATCTCTTTTTGAAACTGATAAGCAACTTCAAATTATTGATTGCAGCGCCCTGGTTCCCCCCGAACCCATGGAGAGAATCCTGGAATCTGTAGAAACCCTTGGGAAAGACCAGGCTATTTTGATGATTCATCATAAAATACCGCGTCTCTTATATGCCAAACTGGAAGAACGGCATTGTGATTCGGAAACAAAAATCCTTGAAGATGGCTCTGTACAAGTTTTGATTTGGAAAAGGGACCTTGAAGACAAGTAATCTCAGCCTTGATCAGGCACCACCCGAGGACATACCTTTTCG
>JAAEPI010000163.1 GCA_024232835.1 Cytophagales bacterium | reverse complement strand
GTTGGTAGGCGATGTCGGAGTTCAACGATACGGGATGTGGCCAAAGAATTTCGTATAGACTGGAAAACTGTCAAAGAATTGGACAAGCAATACATGCGTGCACAGTTAAAGCGATTTGGCACACCCGCTCCACGAGTCATTGGCATAGATGAGATCTCAGTAAAGAAAGGACACGAGTATAGGATTGTTGTTAGTGACCTGATCAGACGCCGGGCAATATGGTTTGGAGGTAAAGACCGCAAGGAAAAGAGTATGGATCTGTTTTATGAGTGGTTAGGCCCAAAGAAGAGCAAAAAGATTCAGTTGGCAGTAATGGATATGTGGGTTGCTTTCGCAAACTCGGCGGAGAAGAATATTCCTCATGCTGATATTCTCTATGACAAATTCCATGTTATGAAACATTTGGGAGAGGCCATGGATACAATCAGAAAACTTGAATATAGCAGGTTGGCAGGAAAAAATCGTGACTACATCAAAGGGCATAAATATACTTTGTTGTCGAGGAAAAAGAACCTGACTTTGAAAGGGCGTAAGGCCCTCAAGGAACTGCTGGAAGTCAACAAACGCTTAAATACTGCTTATTTGCTTAAGGAGTCATTTTCTCAATTGTGGACTTATCAACAAGAAGGTTGGGCTAGACGTTTTTTTGATAATTGGAAAGCTTCCCTGAAATGGCAACGATTAAAGCCATATGAGAAGTTTGCGGAGATGATCGAATCTCATTGGAGTGGTGTTGCTGCTTATTGTAAGCCTGAGAATAAAGAAATCCCTCTCGGCTTTGTTGAAGGCATGAATAATAAAATACGAGTATTACAACGACGGGCTTATGGCATTAAAGATGAAGAATATTTACGGCTGAAAGTACTAACTTGCTGCTTGCCAGAGATATGAATCGGCGGTCAATTCGCCCACACGATTTGGAGAAGACCCAGTATTGTATGCCGTATACTTTTCGAGAGGGGCTCACCAAAAGGAATGTTTTCTAATTCCCTTCGGAGCCACCCACCCTCACAAAAAAGCTTACTGTTGGACAATTTTTTGCTGAACAAAATGGATTTCCGTTGGCATAATATTTAAATGATACCAACAGTAGTCGATGGTTGCACAGGAGAAACAAAGCCAAACGTTTTCAACGTTCCAAGCTTAGAAGAATTAGGAGAAGTAGAAGTAATATTAATATCAGGAAGCAATGACCGAAATTACGTAGATTGGAAAGAGATGATAGAAGAGCGTCATTATCTACATTCGTCTAAATTGTTTGGGCAGCAGATTAAATATTTGGTTAAGAGTGTGAGGTATGGTTGGATAGTCGCATTAGCTTTTTCATCAGCGGCATGGCGGTTACAATTACGCGATAAACGCATAGGCTGGAATGATGAGACAAGAGAAAAAGAGTTGTGCAAAGTTGTATGCAATAGCCGTTTTTTGATTCTTCCTGAGTATGGAGTAAGAAATCTTGCTTCACACGTTATGTCTAAGTGTTTGAAAAGGCTTGCAGTGGATTGGGAAGATGCGTATCTAGTCAGACCGGTATTGGTTGAAAGTTTTGTTGATAAAGAGAGATTTTCAGGAAGTTGTTACAAGGCGTCAAATTGGATATTACTTGGTGAGACGAAAGGGCGTGGTCGGAATGATAAATATCACGAAAACAATCTTTCTAAGAAGCATATATTTGCCTATGAGTTGGAAAAAGGGGTTTTAGGGCCTGCGCCGCAACGAGAAGAAGAGGATTGGGTAAGTAAAGAATATCAGTATGCAGAGCTCCCCAACAAAGCAAAAAAAGACAGATTGATATCACTGACAAGAGATTTTTTTGCCAAGCCCGCCTCACCCATACCTTTATGTTGTGTAGGACAGGCAAAACAGAAAGGAGCATATCGGTTTTTTTCCGATGATAAAGTGAAACCGGAAGATATCTTAACTTCTCATATCAAACAAACAATAGAAAGAACAAAAGAGCATAATGTCGTGCTTTCAATTAACGATACGACCAGTTTCAACCTGTCCAATCATAAGAGT
>JAAEPI010000162.1 GCA_024232835.1 Cytophagales bacterium | reverse complement strand
TCTGCCAAAAATTTCAAGTCGTAAAATAGGAATAGCTCAAAACCTTGGTCTTGTACTTCTGCTTACTGCAAGCGTTTTCCATCTCATTTTGCCAGTCTTTCACAGAGTAGAGGCGCTTATTTCGGAAGGCTCTTGCAATAACACTGTGCATAGAATCCATTGCCATTGATTTCAGTCCAAAGGTTGCAGTATGGCCTTGTTTCGATGCACCGTCAGGCGTCAAATATGGTCAGCAGGTTGTACAACCATGATTTTCTACTGTAGTAAAACAAGCTGTCCCAAGATCTGGGGAAGGTCAAATACACTTTGCAAGTCATAGATGGCAAGAGAAAACTCGGGATCCTCTTTCGTTTTAGCCACCAATTCCGCAATTTCAGGATGTCCAGCCGCTGCTCTTTCTCCATGGGAGTTGTGTTGCTCCCTGATGTTTTCCATTGCCCCATCTGACGCCATTTCGAACTTCGAACACTTCGCACATTGATCTTTCTTTGGGTGATGGAATTCAAAATTGAAATTTGTGGCAAAAATCATTTTACGGTGGTCATGCCCGCGCGCGTGGCCTTCTCCCCTTCTTCTTCTTGCTCGTCAATTTCATCATTAAAAAGATGCCACATTTTCTGTTTATTCTCTGGTGAGCCATTGCCACTGGACGATG
>JAAEPI010000161.1 GCA_024232835.1 Cytophagales bacterium | reverse complement strand
TGTTACAATTACAAAACTGCAAACTGGGACAAGCTAAATTACGATTTGTGCCATACTAACTGGGATGCTATGCTCAACTGCACCGAACCAGAAATTGCATGGAAGAAGTTTAAGGATAAATTATTTAGTCTAGCTGATAAACACATTAAAAAGGCCACAATTAAAACAGATGGTCAGGACCCATGGTTTGATTCAGAGTGTTATGATGCATGGCGTACAAAAATTGGGTTACACAAGAAAAGGAAAAGAAGTGATGAAGATTACTTAAAATTCTCACTTTCCAGAAAAAGTTTTCAGAACCTAGTTGCGCAAAAAATGCGGGACACTCTAAATGAAGAAGATGACTGTGCATTGATAACTAAGAAGTTCTGGACGTTTGTGAAAACGAAGTCGGGAAGCCAAAGGATACCAGAGTTTGTCAGTCACAATGGTGTCATCCGAAGTTGCCCTGAAGATCAAGCGAACCTGTTCAACGGGTTCTTCTATGAGCAATTTTCGGATGCATCAACATATGACATCAGTATTGACTTTTCTGATGACTCACGCTTTGATATTGACTTTGATCACAAACACATTCGTAAACTTCTCGCCAGTATTAATTCCAACAAAGCACATGGGCCTGATGGTATACACGGGAAGCTACTTAAAAACTGTGCAGTTGGGCTTGCATATCCATTATCTAAATTATTTAAGGTTTGTTATAACATGGGCAGCTTACCTGAGGAGTGGAAACTGGGTTACATTGTGCCGATCTTTAAGAAAGGGAATAAGCATGAAGTTTCAAACTATAGACCTATTTCATTGACAAGCTTAGTTGCGAAAACTCTTGAACGTATATTAAAGGATGAACTATTGAGGCATGTGCATGAATTTATAGATGAAAGACAACATGGCTTCCTGCCCAGAAAATCTTGTGCTACAAATTTAATTGGCCTAAATGATAGTCTTGCATTGTCATTAAATGATAACATCCGTACAGATGTCATCTATTTCGACTTTGCAAAGGCCTTTGACTCAGTAAATCATGATTTAATTTTACATAAGCTCAAGACAAAGTTCAATGTAGATGGTCGCCTACTGAAATTTCTTGCTAACTATCTTAAGGGTCGGCAGCAGCGGGTTTTGGTTGGCGGCAAATTATCTTCACCTAAAAATGCTAGGTCAGGAGTCCCTCAAGGATCAATCTTGGGGCCTATCTTGTTTGTAATATTTATCAATGACCTGTATGAAGGAATTTCACCCGGAACACAGGTGTCGCTGTATGCTGATGACACAAAAATATGGCGCTCCATCTTAACCGAGAGTGATAACAATTGCCTTCAAAAGGACATTGACTACTTAAACGATTGGTCTCTTAGAAACAAGATGAAATTCCATCCTAGCAAGTGTAAAGTACTTTCTGTCACTGGTAAAATTCCGGAATCCTTGGTCCTCCTCAGTGTGCTCCCATTTTATAATTTTGTGTACTCCTTAGGGGGGGAATTAGAATTTCTTGAGCATGTTGATAGCGAGAAAGACCTGGGGGTAATGGTTTCATCGACTCTAGATTGGACAGAGCAGTGTGGAAAAGTATACTCAAAGGCTAACCAGAAGTTAGGAATGGCAAGGAGAAACTGTCACTTTGTTATTGATAAAAATCGAAGGAGGGTACTTTACCTCACACTGGTTAGGAGTCAATTTGAACACTGCTCTGTCATCTGGAGACCTGTCACCAAGACTCTTATGGAGAAACTAGAGGGGCTACAAAAGCGTGCCATCAAATGGATTCTTCGAGAGGAGTACATTAGTTATACTTTTACTACATATATACAAAAGTGCAGACAGCTAAATATCATGCCTATCGCCAATCGATTTGAGTTCCTTGACCTGTTGTTCTTCTACAAAATTGTTAAGGGAATAGTGCCTATTGAATTACCTCCATACCTTACACAGTATCAGGGAAATTCAAGGCTCAGAAGCAGCCACCTAGACAGGCTTAGTTATGTTAGCTCTATTACTCCTCGCACGAGCACTAATGCATTTGCGAAGAGTTTCTTCTTTAGGACCCACACTATGTGGAACCATATTCCCCTTAACATTCGTGAAATTGATAGTGTTACTGAGTTTAAATCCAAACTCACCAAATACATGTGGGAAAATATTATGTCAGGAATTTCGACAGACGAGTCCGATGAAGACAGTATGTCAGAAACTTCTGCAGATTAGCTGCTCAAAAATCTTACATAATAACATAACCATTGTCTGCATACAATTATTTGTAATTAGTTTCTTAGATTAGGCCAAATTGTAGTTCGCACCTAACAAGCTGTCTGCATCTATTTTAATTTAATAATTATATTATATGATGGTACAAAT
>JAAEPI010000160.1 GCA_024232835.1 Cytophagales bacterium | reverse complement strand
AGTTTACTCTTCTGACAATCTCGATACGCATCCAGAATCCATTTCTCCGCCCCTTCTTTTGGTTCTTCATCCCGTTTAATGTGCCCAGTATTACTTCTGATCCAATCCAAGATTTCTGCTACCCCTTTGGTATCTTGCGCCGATATATGCCTCACCAACTCACTCGGTAATGCTAATTTAATAGATGTTTTGATCCGATTGTCCCAGCGTTTCTGTTCCTTAGGATAAGCTTGTTGGACTAGCGTTCTTATTTCTCTTACAAATTCTTCGATGTTTTGATCAAAAATATTCCACTTGCACCCAATCAGTTTCAGTTCAGCCTCATCTTCCCTAACAGATTTTTGGAATTGAAACCTTAACTCTTTGACCAAACCGCGATAAGTGTACTCTTGATCACCTTGAGCATCTATCCAACTATTTGCATGCACCAAGACCGATCCCTCGAGATGAGATTTTAATCGTTGTACTTTCTGTTCTTCCGGTACTGAATACAGATCACAGACATCTCTAAACTCTCGTTCAAACGTTTCAAAATCTTGCGTGGGTTTGTCCCCAAATTTATCACATAAAAATCTTGGTATTCTATGACTTGCAGATGGCCTTTCGTTATCTCTCAGTTCCTCTCTTTTTCGGACTTTTTCCTTCGCTTTTCGCTCTGTTCGGGCTTCTCGTTTGTGTCTCCGGTCGGTTCTCTCGCGCTCTTTTTCATGTCTCTTTTTCTCTCGTCTCTTTCTCCTCTCGGTGCGTTCAGCTTCGCGT
>JAAEPI010000159.1 GCA_024232835.1 Cytophagales bacterium | reverse complement strand
CCCCGTCATTTAGTAATTTGAAATCTCCACTTGCAATCATCGATTGATAGGTGAAGTTTTCGGGTTGAAAGAAGGTGTAATTTCCAAGTTGCGTAATCTGGTCAATAATGACATCACGATGGTCATCTGCCTTCACAAAAAGACCAGCTACCGAATCAATCCCTCTTACCTTTTTAACATTGAAATCGATAGCAAAGTCAAGCATCCTAATATCGTTTCTTAAATCTGATTGGATATCTGACAAATAATTTTTCCTGACCACCTCATCTCTACTCTCTTGCGAAATTTGACTCAACCAAAACGCAATCGATACGCCAACAATCACAATGAAGAGTTCAATTAAATGCGATTTCCAATTCTTATTCATATTCCTATTAGATACATCTTTAAAAAGAATGGTTGCACCCTACTCCCACAATTTATATTTTTCTAAGGTCACATGTTCACCAAAGAATAGCATGGACGCTTTTTCAAATGATGGCGTTAGGTCAGAAACTAAAAAGTGATCAGTTCCTGCTTTGTCGTTCAGCAATTCACTTTCCTTCAGATAGTTTTTTAAAGACTCTGCTACCGTTTCTGCTGAATCTACAACATCTACCGTACGCCCCATTTCTTTCAGAATCATCTCGATTTCATTCTTTATTAGTGGATAATGCGTACAGCCAAGAATCAGCGTTTCAATTTCTTGAAGTGACGAATCTCCCAAATATTGGGCAATCACATCATGACTAATATTGTTCTCAAAAAAACCCTCTTCGATCATTGGAACAAGTAACGGAGTTGCCAAAGAAGAAAATTCAATATCGTTACCGAGTGCTTCAATTTTGGCAGAGTAAACACCGGCATTTACGGTTTGTTTGGTGCCAATTAACCCAATGTGTTTTTTTTGATTTTCAATGCTAACGCGCTCCACCATTGGGTTAATTACATCGAACACTTTGGCCCTGCTTCCGCAATAATCCCGTATCAATTCGAAGGCCGCAGAAGAGGCGGAATTGCAAGCGATCAAAATGACCTTACAGTTTTTCTGAAGAAGTACATCGGCAATTTTCACAGAATAGGCCTGTATGGTAGATGCTGACTTGTCCCCATAAGGAAGATGGGCAGTGTCTCCAAAATAGACGATAGTCTCATTTGGAAGTACATCTTTAACTGCTCGGGCCACTGTCAATCCACCAATTCCGCTATCAAAAATGCCAATGGGTTGGTTTGCCTTCATCGCCGCAAATATGAACAAAAAATTCGGACACTTCAGGTCAGAATTACAGTCAATGAGTTGGAGTTTTGACAATTCATTGCTCTATAGAAATCATTGTCCTGATATCATCCTTCTTTGTGCCGATCAGTAGTGGTCTTTTCACCCCGGTCAAAACCTTCACATCATAAAGTTCTTCAATTATCCCTTCTAGCCTCACCCAGTGCTCCGCTGCTCCCGTTTCTAGGTTTATAATCTGGATGCCACATCTTGGCTCTGTATTGGCAGCTTTTAAGTTTTCATCCAACGCTAGTCCGCTGAATGTTTTGTTTTTTCTTACAGAAGACATCCCCACGATGGCATAATTCCCTGTAAAATCAAGACCTCTTAAGAACCCAGGACAAAAAGCTATCTTTTCGAATTTCCTATTTTCCAAATCCACGTAACCAAAATATCCGGTTCCTGCTTCCAATATGTACAGCCGGCCATTGTACCATCTGGGCGAATGTGGCATAGATAACCCTTCGCAAACAATTTCATTGGTTTGAACGTCCATGACAAGACCACCATTTTGTCTATGATCTCTCCATCCATCTGAAGCGTCACTCTGACTGACCATAGTCACAAAAGCGGGTTTGCCATCCTTTTCTGCCAGCCCGTTGAGGTGACATCTGTCTTCTGGTACTAGTTTTGAAATAAAAGGGGGCTGCCAAATCGGCTTGAAACTATGGCTCTCGCTCACAGTTGCCAGACAGCTAAATAGTGTGTTGACAAATACGGGTCGGTCATCTTCACCAATGATGATATCATGGACGTCCAGATCCCCGGTGGTGTATGCTGCTTGTGGCAAATACACTTTATCATAATCATTGAATCGACCAGATGTTAATGAATTATCAAACCGCCACAATTGGAACAGAGAACTCAGCCAAAAGGTATTGGCACCCTTCACTGTACCCAGACCCATACATCTATTGAAAGTACGCTCTGTTACATGAAGTGATCCATCAGTATTGGTACCCAACATGAAGACTTTGCCCACCTGATACGTGGTGAATATCAAGCTTACCTGCTCCGTTTTCACCCAGTTCTGAAACTGACGAGAGGTCGATAGTTCAAAAGAGGGTTTGGATTCCTGTGGTTTATTTTCGCTCATTAATGATTCATTATATAGGTGTTACAATGATAGTGCATATTAAAAAAACCAGCCCCTTAGAGCTGGTTTCGTGTCCCGATAGTAACTACCGAGACGGCCTTAGTTTGCTTTTAATAATCTGGATTTAAAGATAACAAGCCCCTCTGCGTCTTTTATCTCCACCACGAAAACGCCATTCTTTAAGGCTCGGACATCTACAAAATTACCCTTCACTTCAACATCCAAAACTCTAACTCCTGCCAATGAATAAAAGGTGGCTGTTCGTGCATCTGCCAACCCAACTATCTCCAATTGATCCTTGGCAGGATTAGGGTATAGGTTTATGGAAGACAATTCATTTGTCCCAAGTGGCAGTTCTGTTACCGCTATAGTCACCAACTCCGAATCTGTGTCTATTCCGTCACTTACTGTCACGATTACATCATGATTTCCATCTTGTCCTTCTGCTGGTGTCCAACTAAAAGCTCCCGTAGCTGAATCAATGGTCATGCCTTTTCCAGTGGAGGTCACATCCAGACTAAAAGTCAACGTGTTTGCTGGTAAATCAACATCTGTTGCTGATGCAGTGAAAGTGATTTCAGTGCCTTCATCTCCGCTTTGTAATCCGATACTTGCTAAGATTGGTGCGTCATTTGTATTTACAACTTCCAAATCAAAGACATCCCTCACAAAAAGTCCACCCGGATCAGTGGCCGTTACTTCGATTGATATCGTACCCACATCGTCATTTACAGGTGTGCCGCTAAAGGTGCTAGCGCCAGGTGTAAAGGATAGCCAAGACGGCAAAGTGTCTCCACCTGCAAGTGTTGCAGACAAAGTGAGTACATCGTCATCTATATCATTAAAGGTATTGGCTGGAATCATAAAGTCAAAAATCTGATCTTCTTCCGTTTGCTGATCGGGAATGCTATTGGCTACCACGGGGTTCGGCCCTTGAATACCAAACACCACGTAGGTCTCTCCTGCAAATGAAGTTCCATTGGGGCCAGCACCTGACGCTCCAATGAGCAGGTCATCTACCCCATCGCCATTCACATCACCTGCTTCACTTACCGAATTACCCGAATGGTCATCAATATCTATCCCGTTAAGGACAAAACCATTGCTGCCATCCAATCCTGATAAATTCATGCTAGCCGAGAAAGCAGTCGTTTGCCCAAACACCACATAGGTCTCCCCAGCAGTCTGACTGTTGTCTTCCGCCGTCCCCGCTCCAATCAATAGGTCATCCACCCCATCGCCATTCACATCACCTGCACCGCTAACTGAACGACCTGAATAGTCATAAGCAGCTATCCCATTAATCACAAAACCATTGCTGCCGTCCAATCCTGATAAATTCATAGTGGCAGGAAACCCACCTGTTTGTCCAAACACCACATAGGTCTCTCCAGCACTTGAAGAGCCATTAGGATCAGCGGAATAAGCCCCAATCAGCAGGTCATCCACACCATCGCCGTTCACATCACCTGCCCCGCTTACCGAAAAACCTGACTCGTCCCATTCGTCTATCCCATTAAGCACAAAACCATTGCTGCCGTCCAATCCTGACAGCTCCATACTGGCGGGAAAAGAGGTCATTTGGCCAAACAAAACGTAGGTCTCTCCTGCATAAGAATTGCCATTCGGATCAGCACTCCTCGCTCCAATCAGCAAATCATCCACCCCATCGCCATTCACATCGCCTGCACCGCTTACCGAAAAAGCTGACCTGTCGTTAAAATCTATCCCATTGAGCACAAAACCATTGCTGCCATCCAATCCTGATAAATTCATACTCGCGGGGAAATCACTCGTTTGACCAAAAACCACATAGGTCTCCCCAGCCTGACTGTTGTCATTGGGATCAGCAAGCTGCGCTCCAATCAGCAGGTCACCCACCCCATCGCCATTCACATCCCCCGCACCGCTCACTGGGCGACCTGAATGGTCATAAACATCTACACCATTGAGTACAAAACCGGTCGTGCCATCTAAGCTTGACAATTCCATACTGGCTGGGAAGCCGCTCGTTTGCCCAAAAACCACATAGGTCTCACCCTCATCGGAATTGCCATTGGAGGCAGCTCCACTTGCCCCAATAATTAGATCATCTACCCCATCGCCATTCACATCCCCTGCACCGCTTACCGATCTACCTGAATTGTCATAAATATCCACCCCATTGAGCACAAAACCATTGCTACCGTCCAGTCCGGATAAATTCATACTAGCAGGGAAAGCAGTCGTTTGACCAAACACCACATAGGTCTCTCCCACATTTGAATTGGCTCCCGGTGCTCCAATCAACAGGTCATCCACTCCATCGCCATTTACATCGCCTGCACTGCTTACCGAGCTACCTGAATTGTCACCAGTATTTACACCATTGAGCACAAAACCATTGCTGCCGTCCAGGGTAGACAGATCGAATACAGTAGGGAAGTCCTGTGCTTTGATCTCACTAGTAGGCATCATCGCCAACCATGCCGCAAGAGCTGTCGTAGCTATACCCAGCTTCCACTTACGATTGAGTGCGTGCAGCCTTCGGCCTGTAATGTCTAGTTTTCTGGCCAATCTCGTGTTCTTGTTTTCAGCCCATCTGGCCTGTATCTTGCGGTAGCGCCTTTGGAGTTTGATCCAGTAGTGGTAGTTGTTTCGTTTCATATCATTGTTTCAGGAGATTGCGAAGTTAGTTGAATCTAACTACCCCCGATTATTTCTATGGTTCCTTCTTTTTGCTTTTATCGGAATAATATATAGCTTGCGATCTCATGAATTACAGAACAACCGATACCTCCAAGTTTCCTTGGGTCCTGATTCCAGGATTGTGATTGTTCTAACCTAGTTCACCGACTTCATTCAATTTCATTTTCTGATTTCACGATTATCGTATCCTCCAAGCTGAGAATACATAATTATAATCTTATCGTTTATGCCAATACAAACACCTTTTCATCCGAGAACCTCGGAGCACAACAAGAGCCTCGATTGGAAGGACTGGGGCGGGTATTTTTCCGCCAATTCCTACAATGTTGTCAATGATTTCGAATACTACGCCTTCAGACATTCTGCTGGTTTGGTCGATATCACTCCGTTATTCAAATACAAAATAACAGGCAAGGACACTTCCTTGTTTTTGTCAAGACTAATGGTAAAAGACATTAGCAAATTGAAGCTCGACCAAGCGACCTATTGCTGTTGGTGTGATGACAGAGGGATGGTCATTGATGATGGTACGGTCATGCGATTCGGTGAAAATGAATATTTTGTGACAGCCGCCGATCCGTCATACTCCTGGTTCTTACGGTTTGTTAAAAAACTGGAAGTTGAGATTGAAGATGTCACAGATAGTTATTGTGCGCTAGCCATACAAGGGCCAACTTCGAGAGACATTCTAAAAAAGATGTGTGATGCGGATATGGACAACCTGAAGTTTTTCTGGACAACTTCAGCCAAAGGTGATGGTTTTGAATTCAAAATTTCCCGAACAGGTTATACCGGTGATCTTGGCTATGAACTATGGGTCAAAAATGAAGATGCTTTGAAATTATTCGATGCAGTCTGGGGAGCCGGTCAAAATTATAACATAAGGATGTCTGGTATAGCTGCATTGGATATGGCCAGAATCGAGGCAGGTCTCGTTATGAACGGAGTTGACTATCATAGCTCATTGCATGCACTCATCCCTGACCAAATGAGCACGCCATACGAACTTGGTTTAGGATGGACAGTTAATATAGAAAGAGAACCATTCATCGGACAAAAGGCCTTGCAAGCAGAAAAGAAAAACGGATCGAGATGGGCAACTGTTGGCATTGATATTAATTGGCCAGACTTAGAAGAATTGTACAACGGACACGGACTCCCTCCTCACACCGAAGCTGGTGCATGGCGTCACTCAATTCCCATTTATTCTGACAAACAGGCATCCAATCAAATTGGTTATGCAACTAGTGGAACCTGGTCACCCATTCTCAAAAAGAATATTGCCTTAGCTACCATAGAAATGGATTATGCCAAATCAGGTACGGAAGTGAATTTCGAAGTGATTGTGGAACACCATAGACACACGGTTAGAGCCACTGTTGGCAAGCCACAATTTTTTAACCCAGATCGAAAGCGATCGATCCCAACCAGCAAGCTGGAAAAGGCCAAATAACAAGAAACAAATGACAAATCATTCACTAATGGAATTGCTGATTTGCCGCCAAAAATGGTCGAGCCTGCGATCCACAAAAGAATAATACCATGAGCAAAAAATACGATGCGATAATTATTGGTGGCGGTCACAATGGATTGATCAACGCTGCATATTTGGCCAAAGCTGGAAAAGATGTTTTGGTTTTAGAAAAAAGGCACGTCCTTGGTGGTGCAGCCGTTTCAGAGGAAATCTATCCTGGGTTCACATACTCAGTTTGTAGTTATGTGGTTAGCCTTTTCCGACCTCACATTGTTCGGGAGCTAAACCTGGCTAAGCATGGATACGACATTATCCCTATGGACTCCTCATTCCAACCTCTACCCGACGATGATATGGGTTTATGTAGATGGGGAGATGCTGCAAAATCCAGAAGGGAAATTGCCAGATTTAGCAAAAAAGATTCAGAAGTATATGGTGAGTTTAGTAAGGTGATGACCCACATGGCCAAACTGGCCAAGGAGGTAATCGATCATCCTGCTCCAGACGTGGCTTCCATTAATCCAAAAGAGCTTTCATCTCTTATGAGAATGGGCAAGGTTTTCAAAAACCTTGGGCCAGAATTGCTCCAGATGAATACGAAACTTCTCACAATGAGTAGTGCAGATTTTCTCGATCTCTGGTTTGAGTCAGAAGTACTAAAAGGACCAATGTCTGTTAGTGGTATTATTGGCACCTTTCTGGGTGTTCGGTCGCCTGGAACTGCATACGTTCTTCTTCATCACTACATGGGTGAATTGGACGGAGCATTTCGTTCTTGGGGATTCTCAAAAGGAGGAACAGGTGGCGTAAGTAATGCCTGTGCAAATGCTGCCCGAAGCTTTGGTGCAGAGATTCGAACGAATGTGGATGTAGCGAATGTCAAAATTGTAAATGGAAAAGCAACAGGTGTGATTTTGGCAAATGGAGATGAGATTGATTCCAAAATAGTCGTCTCGAACCTTGATCCAAACAGGACCTATCTCAAGATGATCGGTGAAGATAACCTCACTCCCGAGATCACTACTGAGATCAAGCGATTCAAGATGAGAGGGAGCTCTGGAAAAGTGAATTTTGCACTTTCAGGAGTACCTAACTTTTGCATAAAAAGAGAGGGGCTTGAATTTATGAAAGGTGATATTGCTATCGTTCCCAACGTAGATTATGTAGAGAAAGCGTACGATCAAGCGAAATACGGTGAGTTTTCAGAAAGACCTTTTATTAACATCGTTGTTCCATCATTAACTGATCCTACGCTAGCACCTCCTGGCAAGCATGTAATGTCATGCTTTGTACAGTATGCTCCATATGATATAAAAGAAGGACCCGAGCATTGGCCAAAGCTGTCCGAAAAATTCGGAGATACGGTTCAAGAAACCATCAAAGAATATGTGCCGGACATTGATAGTTTGGTTGAACACAGGCAAGTGGTTACACCTTGGGATATGCAGGAGACTTTCGGCTTGACTGAGGGTAACATTTTTCAGGGAGAGCTCACACTGGAGCAGCTCTTATTCCAGCGTCCTATTTCAGGATACGCAAAGTACAAAACACCGATTGATAACTTATGGATGTCAGGATCCGGAACTCACCCAGGTGGTGGGATCATGGGATCAGGAGGTGAATTATCAGCAAAATCAATCTTAAAAGAAAAAGCGATATGAGCAAGTATGATGTAATCGTAATCGGTGGAGGTCACAACGGACTAACCACAGCAACCATTCTTGCTACCAAAGGAAAGAAGGTATTGGTTGTCGAAAAAAGAGATGTTCTTGGCGGAATTGCTGCTGGTGAAGAATTTCACCCGGGTTATTCCACAACAGGTTTGTTGCACGACACAAGTGGTGTACGCTCAGATGTGGTGAAAAGTCTGCAACTTGAAAAGCATGGACTGCTTTTTGATCCCAATCGCGCTGATGTTGCGATTCTGGCTAAAGATGGGAAAAGCGTTGTGATCAAATCGGATGTTTCAGCTTCTGCTGCTGCAATATCTGAGTTTTCAAAAAACGATGCAGAAGCCTACAAAGGCTATCATGAATTTCTTAAGAAAATTAGTAACGTTATCAATGACCTAATGGATAATCCTCCCCCCAACATCGATGTGGAGAATTTGACTATGGCGAGTTTAGTGGTTCTGGCAAAGAAAGGAATGAAGCTGAAAGGTCTTGGAAACAAAACCATGTTGGAATTACTAAAAGTAACTCCCATGTGTGTCAGAGATTTCCTCGATGAGAAATTTGAAACGGATTTTCTAAAGGCCGGATTGGCCGCCCCTGCTCTTTATGGATCCTATGCGGGTCCTTGGTCGGCTTATTCAACAATCAATCTTTTACTCTGGGAATGTGCTTCTAGAAGCAATGTGAAGGGTGGACCACAGGCACTTGTATCCGCCTTACAAAAAGCGGCTGAACAAGCTGGCGTGGAGATCCGCACAGGATCTGAAGTCGAAAGAATTATGCTAGACGAAACAGGAGCTGCCGGCGGAGTAAGACTAAAGGGTGGCGAGGAACTTGTTGCGACGAAAGTTGCAGCCTCATGTACACCCAAAGAAACATTCCTGAATCTTTTTGACGATTTCGAAATAGAATACGATCTAGACTACTGGATTGGCAAAATAAGAAGCAGAGGAACTACCGCTAAAGTCAATCTGGCTATTAGCAAATCAGTCGAGCTAAATGGACAAGCTGTAGAATATGCTCGAACAGGAAATTCCTTTGATGAGATGGAAAAGGCCTTTGACCCTGTGAAATACAGAGAAGTGACTGATTCGCCATTTCTGGACATTCACATTCCTACAATTTCCAATCCATCTTTGGCTCCAGAAGGTCATAGCGTTGTTTCAATTCTCGTTCATCAAATCCCATATAATTTTGATGCAGGTTGGTCAGAGGACGCAAAAAAGAAACTGGGTGAGGATGTTCTTTGTGAACTCGAAATATATTCTCCTGGAATATCCAATTCCTTAGTCAATATGGAAGTGCTCTCTCCTGCTGATTTTGAGGAGAGGTATTCTTTAACTGAAGGTCATACCTATCATGGAGAGCACTTTGTGGATCAACTGATTACACGTCCGATTCCTGCATGTGCTAGATACTCCACACCTGTACATGGCCTTTTCCTTTGTGGCAGTGGCTCACATCCTGGCGGGGGAATCACATGCGCGCCAGGTAGCATGGCGGCTAGTGAAATTTTGAAATCGAAAGGCTGAGAAACAGTGGCGAACGGGTGTTCAGCTCGGATATTTTCCCAGGATTGTCTCTCATACGTTTAGGCATAGCTCTCCATGAAGATAGATTTGTTTCAGTAAATCAAAACGAACAACCCTTATATTCTTGGAGTAGAAATTCGAGCAGAAGACCCTAACTACCCCTACCCCAAAAACGAAATCAATACTCCAGCTGCTACTGCGGATCCGATCACCCCAGAAATATTTGAAGCCATCGCATATTGCAATAAATGATTACTTGGATCGTGCTTTAGGGCTATGTCATTGGCCACACGGGAGGCCATCGGAACAGCACTGAGTCCTGTGGCTCCTATCAGCGGATTGATTTTTTTCTTTGCAAATAGGTTGTAGGTTTTCACCGCAAATATTCCTCCTGCAATAGAAATCGCGAAAGCAATAAAACCGCCGGTGATGATCAACAAGGTTTGCTGATTCAAGAACTCAGTGGCTGTCATGGTGGCGCCTACTGCGAGTCCAAGGAAAATAGTTGCTGCATTCAGAATCGTATCCGAGGCTGCTGAAGACAATCGGCCTGTAGCAACCCCAATTTCCTTAACCAAATTCCCGAATAGCAACATCCCTAACAAAGGCGTAGAAGAAGGCACCAGTAACGACACCACTGTTCCTACTCCTATTGGGAAAAGGATCTTTAGGGTTTGCATATTCTTAATCTGGTTCTTGGGAGGATACAACTTATCCTGCTTCTTCATATTGATCAGCAATTCCTTCTTGGTCATGGTGAATCGTACCACCAAAGGAATAATCACTGGAACCAGCGCCATGTAGGAATACGCGGCAATCGCGATTGGTCCGAGAAGATGGGGTGCCAATTTGATCGTAGTATAAATAGCTGTCGGCCCATCCGCTCCACCAATGATTCCTAGTGAAGCCGCCTCTTTTAACGTAAACCCCATGGCTACAGCTGAGAGCAACACGGTGAAAATTCCTATTTGCGCAGCAGCACCAAAAAAGGCCAATCGAAGATTTCTAAGCATCGGACCAAAGTCTGTCAATGCGCCAACTCCCATAAAAATAATAGGTGGCAAAAACCCTGTTTTGATCAACGCATAGTAGACAAAATTCATGATGCCATGATGCTTGGCTATCTGAATAAGAGTCATCGACTCATCCACATGCTCCACGCCCATTTGTCCGCCAGGGAAGTTGGCTAGAAGAATTCCAAAGGCTATTGGCACAAGCAATAGTGGCTCATAGCCTTTCTTAATACCCAGATATAATAAGAAGAAGGCAATACCAATCATCAGCAGATAAGCCGGGTTTTCGGCTATCTGCTGGATGGCAGTCATTTCATACAATTTCCTTAGTAGCTCCAATGTCTAACAATTAACTTAAGCGGAACATAACATCGTCATCCAGAATTGCATCGGTATCCTTCACCAGAATTTCCTGAACTGTACCCTCCACATCTGCTTTTACCGCATTCACCACCTTCATAGCTTCGATGTAGCAGACAATGTCGCCCAAGTTCACCTTGTCCCCGACTTTCACCGGTGTATCCCCAGGATCTTTGGTCATATAGACGATTCCTTCAAGAGGAGCGAGTATATCTTTTGTTGCTCCATTTGAAGAGCTGGCCGGCACTGGTGCCGCCTCGGTGGCAGGGCTCGGTGCTGAGGTGGCAGCAGAGGCACCCTCATATGACACGGAGACTTTGAACTTCTCTCCGTTTACATCAATGTTCAATGACATAGGTTGTACAGAAGCAGCTGCAAGAGTAGTGCCCTCAGAAGAAGCTTCTTTTGGTGTTTTTCTTTCCGCCAAATCCTTCTCAAAGACAGCTTTAGCTCTTCCTGATTTGTAATCTTCATATTGTGTGGCGTGCATCGCATATTCAAGCAATTCCTCATCATCCTCTCCGGTATCCCACCCTTTCTCTTCCATCTTCTTTCGGAAATCATCCAATGCATCCAGCTGCAAATCTTGAGGGTCACCTTCAAAAAATTCTCGTCCTTGCTCGGCTGCCAAGTTTTTCAATTCATCACCCACGGTTCCCGGCAATCGACCGGATTTTCCAAGAATCATATCCCAGGTGCTATCATCCAATAATGACCAGCGTTCTTTGCCTTTCATCATTTGCATGACATTCATTAAAGCAGCGTTTTTCACATATTGACTAAATGGTGTGACAAGAGGTGGATAACCCATTATTGGCCACACATGCTCTACTTCGTCAAAAAGAGCAACGAGCAGATCATCTTGGGATACTTCCAGCTTTCCTTTCTTTGCCATCCATTTGTTCAAGCTTGACAGGTTATTTTCCAAATCTGACATCAAGCTACCCATCATGCCTCCTGGTAATCCAGGCCCGATAAGCAATGAATTCATGTGTCGGTTTTTTGGATTGATATAATAGCCGAGGAAATCATCAATAAATTCCTGCGTCATGGTGCGTGCCTCCATGTACGCCTTCATATTAATATCCGGCAAAGAAAAACCTGCATCTCTCAACATTTCGTGCACCGTCAATACATCCGCATGAACAGTTCCATAGGAGAGCGGCTCCATCGCCACATCAATAAAATCTGCTCCCGCTCTGGCCACTTCTAATGAAGATGTGACACTAAATCCAGGACCTGAATGCCCATGATATTGTACGATTATATTTTGGTCAATTGCTTTTATGCCTTCTACAATTCGTCCAAGCGTAGCTGGACGACCAATACCCGCCATGTCCTTGATGCAAATTTCCTGGGTGCCCATGTCAATAAGCTCCCCTGCCATTTTGATGTAGTAATCTGCGGTGTGCAATTCTGAATGTGTAATGCATAAACAGCACTGTGAAATCATCTCTCCTTCTTTTGCATAGTCTATGGAAAGTTGGAGGTTTCGTGTGTCATTCAACCCATCAAATGATCTGGAAATATCTGTGCCTTGAAGTTTCTTGAGCTTGAACATCAGCTTCCGAACATCTCGAGGTACGGGGTTCATTCGAAGGGCATTCAATCCCCGTTCGAGCATGTGCGTTTGAATCCCTGCATCGTTGAATGGTTGTGTCCATGCCCGAACAGATTTATTCGGATTTTCTCCATATAGTAGATTAATCTGCTCAAATCCACCTCCATTCGTCTCTACTCGCTGGAAGCATCCCATTTCCACGATTGGCTCTGCAACTTTCACCAATTGATCTACTCGTGGCATATATTTCCCTGAAGATTGCCACATGTCTCTATAGACAAGACTTAGTCCTATTTCTCTTCCCATATCTATCTTGATTATTCTTTGTCGATTTTAGTAATGTGTCCCTTCCCTTCGGTGAAAACCTCCACTGCTGCTGAAATCACGGCCACTTTCACCGGTGCTATCGCTGCATCTTCTGCTCCTTTATCCAGCCAATTTACCAGTCGTGTTAAAACTTTTCCTGTAATGACTACAAGCAACAGCACGACAAAAACTGTGATCATGCCAATTGCCATTAATGAAAGTGCTGTTGAAAAGTCCAGACTCATAGGGGATTCATTTGAACACTTAAAAGTAGCTAAGAATTGGTGAATCAGAGAATGACCATTGTCATTGGGGTGAATTTTTATTTCATATCCGTCATCGCGAGGACACGAAGCGATCTCGCTAATATTAAATATTCATGAAGATTGCGATTTGCTAGCAATAACGTAAAATTCATCCCTTCGAACTATTGATCACTAACCATCACCCTCCAACTCCCATCAGTGAGCAAACTATGTGAAGAAATATCCCGACTTACCAACTCCCTTTGAAGCCATTTGGTGTAGTAGTACGAATTATCAGAACCAATTATTACTTGCTCAAAATCAAAGGTTTTTAGCAGCCAATCCATATTTTTCACCACTTGATTATTAATTAGAAGTATATTAGTTTTTAGAGGCTGCTTGATTACCAGATTTGTAAGGGAAGAATCTAATACCAGAATTTTGGTGTCCAGTAAAGTGCCGTATTTCAATGACCCATTGGCTGCATCCAGCCTATCTAATTCTTTCAGATTTTCTTCAAACGGATCAAGTCCACTGGCTCGACGAAATGGAT
>JAAEPI010000158.1 GCA_024232835.1 Cytophagales bacterium | reverse complement strand
TACTCGATAATGATGCATGAAGGCGTGAAAAACACGTGGGGTTATCCGGGATCTTGGCGGATATCAAAGTAAATGAGAGATTATTGGATGGTATTTCACAGCTTGTAATATGAAAATATGGCTTTTATACTTCCTATACTTAAACTACTGTTTTGCAAGACGTAAAGGATTTTTTTATGGGAGATAGAAATAGGAATGAAGGTATCCCGACTTTGTCAAATACAAATAATTGGAACACTATTCAATATGATGATGGATCGGAGCCTCTGACCGGTATACAAATTCATCCAGGACGAGATGAGTATGGTAGTGGGATTTCGGATGGATGTCTTATGTGCTCAGATGTTGAATTTGGGCAACTAAATCAAATGTTTAATGACAATTATTCCAATGGTGGGGTATCGCTTGCTGTAACCACTCCACTTGATCCAATAAATGCAGGTTTCAATGATGGTGTTAATCGTGATGCATTCGATACCTTTGAAATCGACACATATAATGGCAGTAGCAGTGCTTTTGGTGGATTTCTTCTTTATCCTAACAAGCTAAATACAAATATGACCAGATATGTTTATTCAAAATAGTCATATGAGTAGAAATCATTAGCTTCGTTGGGTTAGCATTTGTTTTTTGATACAAAATGGGGTAATGGTTAAGTTGCGATTCAATCAGTATAAGAGTTTTCTCTCATTGGTATTGCCGTTCCTTTTTGTTTTACCTTGGCTAATGATGTTATCTACTCCTTTGATGGAGGAAGTAATAATAAAACAGAAGCTTTTTCCATTTGATTGGATTCTTTTGGTAATAAGTTACATAGTATATTTTCTCGGAAGCAAACAAATAAAGGTAGCCACAAGTCTATTTGGTTATTCATCTATTATGGCGTTTATTGCTCTGGTTGCATTTGAAAGAATCTTCAATAAAGATTGTGTATCAGAATTAATAGAATTAATAGGGGACAGACCACGGTTTAATGGGATCAACAGGAGACAAACCAAAGTCACATAGCATGAAGAATTGGAAGACAAAATAATGGGACTAGCGATCGCTTTACTTATTGGCTGTTTTTATTACGTTGAGGTGCTATTTCT
>JAAEPI010000157.1 GCA_024232835.1 Cytophagales bacterium | reverse complement strand
CCACTCGCCAAAAGCGCCAAAAATTCCAGAATTTCTTCTGCCAAATTGAACCCTTCTTTCGCATCGAAATTGGCCAGGGCGACATTGGTAACTTTGCATGGGTTGCTATTACCAAGACATTTGGCAGCTTCAAACATGGCCCACAATGGATCATAATCAGGCTCACGAGACCCAGCCAACCCATTCTCAAGACTGACTAAAATATTATGTATACTAGACAGAGCGCAATAAATCCAATTTGAGAATATTTTGAACAATTTCTGACCAGTGTCAAATTGTACGTGTCTGAGAGCTCCGGCCATGGTTTTTGGCTCGATATCATTTCCTCTTCTAGAAAAGAAGGTGTATGGATGGGCGCGGCCCGCATGTAGCACATGGCACTGAATTACCAAGTGCACCCACAATGTAGAGATGGCACTGCCATTTGGGTAACGAACGGGAACTTTCGTCAATTTTCGGCAAACCAATTTCGCCCCAACCAACTGGCGAACGGAGAAATAACCGAAAACTTTCATCAGAATTTCTTTGGTCCCTGGGAGATTCAAATATCCATCCAGAAGACCAAGGCACTCAAAGGAATTCAATTTCTCATTCAATGCGGCTCCTTTGATTAGGTTTACTATCTGAAACGATCCCACCTAACTTATGCGTTACCGGAATTGATGCTGGACGCCAAAAATCGATAATTTATTCCGATAAAAACGGCAGGATTACCCTTATAAATACCATAAAACGGAATAAAGTAACTCTTTGATCTTGGCCGAACCGATTGT
>JAAEPI010000156.1 GCA_024232835.1 Cytophagales bacterium | reverse complement strand
TAAAAAATATTCATTTTTTAATTTTCCCCGGAATGACGGTGTGATTTCAATGAGTTGCAGATATTATCGACACTTTGGGAATGCACCCATTTTAAACCCTTCTTCCAGAGATATTCAAAATTGCACCTCGATGTCTTAAGTCTAGCTTCTCATCATCAGAAAGACCTATGACTCCTATCAGCAAAGCATTGTTCACTTTCGCATCAGTTAAATCAGTTCCAGTTAAATTAGTTCCGTACAGAATAGAACCACTAAGATCGCATCCTCTAAAATTAGCGCCACTCAAGTCAACATTACTAAAGTCACATCCAGTTAAAGTACTGTTCGTGAAAATAGCCTCTCGCATATCAACATCTCTGAAAGAGCTATTGGTTATAGTAGCACTTAAGAAGCTTGCACCTTTGAAACTCCCACCAAACTGCATATCTGATTGGCTTGATTCAAGAATTGCTTCCAATACTTCTTGCCTACAGTTTTCGCCTGTTGCCTCCTGCCAAATATTTTTGAATTGAGATTCTCCTAAATACTGTAATGCTCTGTACAGCCCCCTGAGATCTGAAGAAACTGCATGTTGATTATGTCTTTGGTCTAAATAAAAAGCTTTACTGTAAATATTAATTGATTCAGCCCACTGCCCAAAAGCTTGCAAAGTATTACCCCATTGGGATAGTACTACAGATGTTTGACTCCAGTTATCTACAGATTCCCAAATAGCAAATGATTTCTGAAGATAGGCGATAGAACCTTCATAATCACCCTGCATCATAGCAATATTAGATAACGAGTTATATTCAATAGCAGCATCATAGGGATTGCCCAAATCCTCACGGAGTATCAAAGCCTCCCGGTGATAATAGATCGCATCATCAAACTTACGCTGCTCAACGGCTAATAAACCTAACTGATGCAAGCTGCTAGACTGGTGATATGGATCTTGTAGTTGTTGAAAAATTTGAAGAGCTTGGTTATAGAGATTTTCTGCTTCATCAAATTTTCTTTGAGTAAAGGCAAGGTTACCTAAGTCGAAATTGAACTTAGCAACCATATACTCATCTCCACCCTTTTGAAAAATCTGCAAACCCTGCTGATAGCGATCCCGTGCTTCATCTAATCTCCCTTGCACGTATAAGAGCTGACCCTGTTGACCATAAATACTTGCTGCCCGGTTGCTTTCCTCTTTTACGATTTGAAGTGCCTTTTGATAAAAATCTTCTGCTTCAACAAACTGTTGTTGTTTTTGAGCAATGGCACCCAACTTAGAATAAATGCTGTATAACCGAGTTATATCTAAATTTTTTTCAGAGGATTCTGAGAGTTCATTTAGGACCTCTATATAGATCCGTTTAGCTTTTTCAAAATCTCTATTTTGTATATCTTCATCTCCTTCTAGTTCCCGAAGAATGCACCACAAGGCGAATGCTTCATGCCCTTTCTCTTTCGCATAATTTGGCTTTATGCCAACGTTTCTAAGAGCTCGTTTACGTAGAGAATTCAGTTCAGTTCTATAGTTTAGACGTGTATACACTTCCGCTATGCTGCCTAGCAGAGAATACACACTTTGCCAATTTTGACGTAGTTCTGCTAATCGGAGGCTTTGAAGAAGATTTGGTCTTTCGAAGTCAAAATCCACCATTGCTTGATGAGGATTATTGCTTGATTGAAATATAATATGAGAAGCAAAGTCAGCATAAAAACGTATCAAGAAATTCTCTAACCTCTTAATATCTTCTTCAGAGTGAATTTCATGTAGCTTGCGGTGCAGATACCAGGGTAATATGGGATGGAAGCGATAAGTTGTATTGGTTGCATCGATTATGTCAAAAATACCTGAACTAACCCCTTCATTTAGGATTCTAACCCAGTCTGAACTTTGTAGGTTCTCTCCAAAAAAGTCTGCGTAAGGCTTACTGTAGTTGTTATCAGAACTACATGAGAAAATACTCAATAGACGTGCATTAACTTGTTCTGTAAATAATCCTAGAAAAGGAAGATGTCGCTGTGTTTGTTCTGATAGACCCTTAAAAGAATAGTTGAGTGATGCTACCAGTGATTGCTCTCCTCCATCCTCATTTACTTGAAAGGTCAAACCTTGCTGTAGTGCTTTAATTACTTTTTCTGGACTCTGCGATTTGAGATTTGGTAATATAACTTTCAATGCTAATGGATGTCCTCCTAGAATTTGGAGCAACTCGAGGTAGTTTTCTGATAGTTTAGATATATCAATACCTGCTGTCCGTAAAATTTTGTCTGATAATTCTTTCGCATCTTCGCAGGATAATCCATGCATTTCCATCAACTCATAACCACATCCCAACCACTTCTCTTGCTGACGGCTTGTAATTAGCAGCCAAGTTTTTCCCCCTCGTAACTCCTGCACAAACTTCTGTAGCGATTTACGTTCCTCATCCGCCAATAACGGTTCATTTCCTATAGGAAAACCATTCACTGGCTCAAAATTATCCCATATCACTAAACACGCATGAGACTTCAAGTACTCAAGTACTAATGCTTTTTGCTGATCGGGTATAAACTGTGAGAATCGCTCTCCTCCTAAACGTCGCCCGATTTCATTAACTATCTGACCTAAACCTTTTCCATCTCTAAATGAAAAGAAGAAAATGTGTTCAGATTCTCTCCCATTAGTTTGCTCTAACCAGTTTGCGAAACCAATAGCTATTTCGGTTTTACCTATGCCACCCATTCCCTTAACTAATACTACTGAATTTATCCTAAACGCTCGTTCTAAACGGAGCAGTTCATAATCCCGACCCACAAAACTATAGAAACCCTCAGATGGTAAGTCACTTTTTTCAATTATACTTTCTGCCTCCATTAGGTCTTTAAAACTGTCCGCATTAGTTCGACTGGCAAGAGGAATATAATCTTCTTGCTGATAGAGTACGGGTACTAACCAATCTTGAAGTGAAAGCTCTCCTTTAGGGCTAGGTCGTTGTCTATCACTGATTAACATCCTACGTCCTGCTGCCACAGCACTAGCTATATTCGAGCCTGAAAATAGTTGTTCATACAAGCGACCAATAAAATAACGGGCTGTCTTGAAGTAGACACTATATGACATTGAAACAACACACTTTGCACCCAGACTAACCATCTGACCTGCAATTGAAGAATATGGTTGTGCTCCTGCCTGACCTGATCGACAAGAATTAAGCAAGAAAATGGGTACTCGACAATTTTCTAAACCCTGGGCAATTTCTGCTGCTGTAACTGCATGTGGAAAACCATCTAATGTCTCAAAGATTAACACTCCTTGTCCCAATTCAGTCCCAAATCGTGTCTGAAATCCGGTGCTATCTGGATCAAAATCTCCATGTCCGTCAAAATGAACAATATGATAGAAGCCACGATGCTTATTCAGTTCTTGCTGAAATTGGTCAAATGTTGGAGGTCGTAAAATCTTTAAATTCACTTGTTTATGAATAGTTTTTATTGCTTCTAACACTGGGCGAGCAATCATTTTGATGCCCGCATCTTTTTCTCCATAAGGTCGAGCAATAACTATCAATATATTCAAATTTTCTTGCGGCATTTCCCATTCTGCTCGTATAGCTTGCTTACTGAAACTGCGATAGATGCCCGCAAGTGATGGAGCTAAAAATTGACGTTCTGGTGTGTAAAGTAATTCCCAAGGCATGTTCAGCACTGCTGTATCTTCAGAACTGATGCCGACTTCACATTGATCTAAACCTAAGCGTGTGGCTTCCAACCAAAACTCCCAAGCCATACTCTCTTTTGGAAATACTAATTGAAATAGTGATTCACCCCACTCTTTTAACTGTCGATCTATTCGTTCAGCCCGTTGAGACGCGATACCGTATGGGTAGCTAATGTATTCCTCCAGATACCAACGCAAATCTTCCAATACCTGCTTATCAAAGGGATGTTGAAATGTCACAGGCGGAGCTGTTCGAGGAATTCCTGATCCTTTTTGCCAAGAGAGCTGAATTTGGTTTTCTTCATGATTGATTAATAAACGG
>JAAEPI010000155.1 GCA_024232835.1 Cytophagales bacterium | reverse complement strand
CAACAAGTGGATTCTTACATGTATCGATGCTTTTAGTAAGTTCCCAGAAGCATTTCCTCTTTCAGACGCAACGGCAAATTCAACAGCCAAAGTTTTAGTGGAATCCATTATATGCCGATATGGGGCCATCGAGTCTATTTTGACCGATGCAGCAGCTACTTTTTGTAGCCAATTGGTGACAGAAATTTGCCGTTTGTGCAACATTAAACAACTTACAACGGCACCGTATCACCCTCAAACCAACGCACAAGTGGAAAGATTCCATCAATCATTACATCTCGCAATATCATTCTGCGTCGACAAAAATCAACGAAATTGGGATGAGGTCTTGCCTTTTGTGCTGTACTCTATTCGCACAGCAGTGAACGATTCAACAAATCACACCCCATTCCATTTGCTGTATGGTCAGCCACATCGGGATCCCATAAGTGAAGCTTTGAATTTCCAGCGTACAGTATATCAAGGGGATTCTGAAGACTATACGCTCAATCTCAAGCAGAATTTTTCGGATACTCGCAAATGGGCTCGAGAAGCCAATGAAAAGGCCAGAAGTTCATATAAACATCAGTATGACAAGAAAATGCATCTGAATCCTGTTGAAGAAGGAGATCTTGTGTTGATTAGAAATGAAAAATGTCCGTCGGGATCTACACCTAAATATTTGGATCGATACGTGGGACCCTACAAAATTCTTTCAAAGGAATCTCCCAATATATTTGTAGACGTTATGGGAAAATCCAAGAAAATCCACATGAATAACACCAAGCCATACTTTGCTCGAGATGATGTAAATACATTGGAAAGGGATCAAGTGGAGAATTCTGCAACGCAATTTGAGGATCGTCCTAATGGCACTACAACTTTGCAACAACTTACTTCTGACAATAACATGATGAATGAAAATTCGGATGAAGAAGAATACTAATCAACGCAGTACACAGCAAATGCAGCATAGTAGCATAGTACCAGCAAAACGAAATTTTAGGTTTATTTTGTTCAGTGGAGAATTTATTAGGATATTTTTGCAATGGAAATTTTATTGTGGAATATTTGTATTGGAGTAATTTTCTTTGATATATTTGGTAATGATATCGATTTCTGCTTTTGGAATATTGCTTGGAATTATTTTATGGATATGCTTATTAGGTATTATTATTATTCTGGTCTTGAAGTTACGACTCTGTGATTCCTTATTCTGGTCGCCCCTCCCCCAATCCAATATACCAAT
>JAAEPI010000154.1 GCA_024232835.1 Cytophagales bacterium | reverse complement strand
CCGTTTATTTATCTATACAATAATATTTTTTGCAAGAGTTCTAGCGTATAAATCCTGCTCTAAAATCTCTGAAATATGAAATATTTCATCATCCACGAAACGTTGGGCGTGCATTCTCATAACACGTTCTATCACAGAAGAAATATCTGTAAACGATATTTCTGAGGATAAGAACGATTCGACAGCAATTTCATTGGCTGCATTACATGCAATCATAGCTGACTGGCCTTTATTTGCAGCTTCTATGGCCAATCTCAAACATGGAAACTTTTCCAAATCTGGCTTATAAAAATCCAAGCTTGCTAATTCAAAAAAATCAAGCTTTGAAGTATTTGAAGATATACGCTCAGGCCATGCTAGTGCATGAGCAATGGGCGTTCTCATATCTGGAGAGCCTAATTGAGCTATCACGGATCCATCAATATATTCGACCATAGAGTGAATAACTGACTGAGGGTGCACCACAATTTCAATGTGGTCTGGTGAGGTGTTAAATAGCCAACAAGCCTCGATCAGTTCCAAACCCTTATTCATCATAGTCGCGCTGTCGACTGAGATT
>JAAEPI010000153.1 GCA_024232835.1 Cytophagales bacterium | reverse complement strand
TCCATTAGTCTTCCCAGGATCTGGTTTTAGTCCTTCCCTGGTGACGATATGACCCAAATATTTTGCTTCATCTGACAAGAGGACACACTTTTTGGGTTTCAACTTGAGGAGCGCTTCTCTTAATCTAGTGAGGACTTCGATAAGTTTTTCAATGTGTTCTTCTACAGAACTTGTAGCCACACACACATCATCGAGATAACAAAAAATACCTTCATCGAGGACACCATTAAAAACCTTGTTCATCAATCGCTGGAAAAAACTACCAGCTGTTTTGAGGCCCATGGGGAGTCTAGTATACTCGTATAACCCTCTATGGGTGCGAAAAGCTGTTTTATGTCTATCTTCTGGATGAATTTGTAACTGATGATATCCCATTTTTAGGTCAAAAGTACTAATACAGGGGCGCAGGGGATACTTAGTAGTTCTACCCATACTTAGTCCAATTTTCTCTAAAATTTCATCAGTCCTGGGGAGCGGGTATTCGAATGCACGTGTGACCTCATTCGCGGAGCATAATCGGGGTTCTCCTAAGAGGTTG
>JAAEPI010000152.1 GCA_024232835.1 Cytophagales bacterium | reverse complement strand
GTTATAGACCCCTCTTCATCGTCAAATCGAGTAATCCGGGGAGGTAGTTATAGCAACAATGCAAGAAAATGTCGTTCAGCGTATCGTGAAAAAATTTTCAAGAGTAACAGGCACAAGACAATTGGTTTTCGTCTTGCCAGAACACTTTAAGCTTTTTCTTGAGAATCTTACGCTCAACGACCGGGACGCTTTCCTCATCAATGGCAAGAAAATAGGTGATCAGAGGGGACAAGGCTTTTTCCCGGAATTTGATCTCAATTTCAATTGGCCCCTCGGTATTCACACTGCAAACGGCCAAACTCCCAACGCCTCTGCTCCATAATTTCCGAGATAAACCACTCATAATCCCAGGCTTTCACTTCAGGGCATCATCTCTATTATTTCCTTATGAAGCTTTTATTTCTTCCGGACTTGCCGCAATTGACAAGAATTGACGGACATCTATGTTATAGCTGGTAAGAAAACTGAAATTAAAATAGCTGAGGATTTTCCCAATGCATTTATAGACCCTGATGGTAATGAC
>JAAEPI010000151.1 GCA_024232835.1 Cytophagales bacterium | reverse complement strand
ATCCTAAGTTTGTCAATAAAGCAAATAACAAATCACAAATAAATCACAAATCACAAATCACAAATAAATTCCAATGGTTCAACATATTGAAATATTGAAGTTCGGAATTTTGGGGAATTAATTTGGATATTGGAATTTGTGATTTTAAATTTATCTTGACAATCAGCAAAAAGCAGAATAGTAGTAAAATTGTTATGATGACCGGTATTTACATATTGCAGACCGGTTTCTGAAACTTAAGTACGGGCAATCCAGCCCTTCAAAATAAGGAGTTCTCATGTCTCTTGTAAACATTCATAACGAGTGGGATCCGTTAGAAGAAATTATCGTAGGCGTTCCGGATAACGCCCGTGTTCCTATTGGGGAAAAGGGGCTTTTCGCTATTGAGTACAATGAACATCATGAAAAAATTGAAGAAATTCCGTCAGGCCCTTACGATCCTAAAATTATTGAAGAAACCAGGGAAGATATAGCAGAACTGGTTGAAGTGCTGGAGAACCAGGGAGTAATTGTGCGCCGTCCGTACATTATGGATCATTCCAAAATGTTTTCATCGCCTCACTGGGAGTCTGACGGAGAATATAACTATTGTCCCCGTGATATTATACTTACCATCGGGCAGACCATTATCGAAACCCCCACGCCGCTTCGATCAAGATTTTTCGAGACCTTGGGGTATAAAGATATCCTGATTGAGTATTTCAAAAGCGGGGCAAAATGGCTATCCGCTCCCAAGCCCAGGCTGCTTGATGATACATATAACGATGATCCGAAAGCCGATGTCAAAATCAACAATTATGAACCGCTGTTTGACGCGGCAAATGTTCTGCGTGCCGGCAGGGATATTCTTTACCTGGTTTCATGCAGCGGCAATACGATGGGGTACGAATGGCTGCAGCGAACACTGGGGGATGAATACCGGGTGCATCCGCTGGTCGCCATTTATGAAGGCACCCATATTGATACGACGATTACATTGATAGGTCCCGGGCGTGTACTCCTCAATCCGGCCCGGATCAACAAAGACAATATGCCTGATATTCTCAAAAAGTGGGATATCATCTGGTGCCCGGAAATGATTGATACGGGATATTCGTGGGACTATCCCCGGGCATCGATCTGGTCCGGGATGAACTTTTTCATGATCAAACCGGACCTGGCAGTTATAAATGAAGCCCAGAAACCTCTTATGAAGCTGCTTGAAAAACACGGCATAGATGTTATCCCTTTGAAACTGCGTAATTGCCGAACCCTCAGCGGAGGATTTCATTGCGTGACTCTTGATGTGAGAAGAAAAGGCTCATTGGAAGATTATTCTTAGGGAGTGTCCAAGAAATAATATACCTGGTCAGACTTCCGAAGTTTCGGAAACTTCGGAAGTCTTT
>JAAEPI010000150.1 GCA_024232835.1 Cytophagales bacterium | reverse complement strand
GTATGACGGAGACGCCGTAAGCTGAGCTTGCGGAAGAAAAGTAAAAAACGCGCTAAAAATTCGCATACGGTTATGGCTATTACTGAGCCTGCCATTTCCTTGAAGTGGAATACATGACGCTTTCTCCAACTGCGATCATCTTCCCATGAAGCCGTTTAAATCAAACAATCTCTTTCATTCATTTCTAAGCTGGAAAAATGCTGGGTACCTACTAAAAGAAACAATCCAGTCACAGCACTTTTCTGAATGAATGACCACTGCCAGCAAAGGCCACGTGGCAGCCCCGCTGTCAAATCTCCTTAAATCTAGATCTCACTCGCTCGATTAGATAAAGAGGGTTTTTAGAGGATGCCCCCCGGCTAGACGCCGTGTGCGCGCATAAACAATGTTCCATGGAGCCAGGAGGGAAGAAATTGGACTGAATGGAAAGTGCACCGCACTGCACCACAGCCATTGAACAAAGTAAAAGAGGACATTTACATGGTGCGTGAAACAAAGGCATGACAACAGTGTAGGTATACAGGACAGTCGTAGTGGTGAAGGAGTATATGCTGTTAAAAACACATTATGGCACATGATTGACTCT
>JAAEPI010000149.1 GCA_024232835.1 Cytophagales bacterium | reverse complement strand
GTTATAGATATAATAATTTTTCATATCCACTAGTTTCCCGTTTTCGTCATACAGATATTCAATTATGTGAAATGCATCTTCTGCCTTGAGTTCTGTTCTTTCTTTCGTCAACCTACCAGTGGAATCAAAAAAACAAATACTGTAATTACTAATTCTTTTCTTTACTTCCTTTGTCTTATAAATTTCAGTCTTTTGCAAAAAATCACTTGGAGTTTGTCCAAAAGAATTCAATGTAATAAATACTATTGCAACGACTATTATATTTTTAATCATCATTTAATTATCTTTCACTTTGCACCCAACGCCTGTCTATATCATCGTGGCGTTGGTGTAATTTAAGGTGTCGGATTCAAAGTAGGAAAAATCTCCGATTTTTCATCATACCTTTTTCATACTATGTGAAAAATCGGAGATTTTTCCGGTGCTCACAGAAAGCAGAAAAGCTAGAATCTACAGCTAAAACGCCATGGGATATCAGACCTTGTTATCGATTTTTTTCGCTACTGGAGTTTCTATTTCAAATGATCTATTAGCCAGTCTACTAATGCTCTGAATATATCTGTTACCTTCATTATCAGAAAATTCCAATTGGGCTGTGAAAATCATTAGGTTAGAGGGGACGCTTGAAATTTTCTTTTTTGATTTTCCGTTGATCGTTATTGCACCATACGTTTTGACTTTCTTAGTTTTAACTGAGCTAAATATTATATTGCTTTCTTCTTCGGTTATCAGAATTACGTCATGAGCTTCTGCCCCAGTATTTTTTAGAGTCAAGTTAAATTCGTTAGCGTTTGAGTTTCTGCCTCCATGGTTAAAGTATGGTCTGATGGAAATTAAATGCTTCTTGTTATCAAGTTCCAATTTTCGCTTTTCAATGTTTTCAGAGGTCTCATGAGCGTTTATTTGAATCTCTAGCTGTTTATTCAATATTTCATTAGACTCTCGCATCAGGAAGGTTTGATTGCGGAATTCTGATGTATGCTGAGATAATTGTTCAACTTGTTCTTGCATTGCCAATAGTTGCACATTCTGATTAATAGCAAGTGATTCAATTGCCGTCAATCGCTTTTGTTTGTCTCGATCCCTCAAGAGTAGCTTGATGAAAGAACCTACAATTAATGGAATTCCAATAAATGCTGAGCCAGCAGCAATCCAATCGGTAAGTGAAGGAGCAGGTTCAGTAGTTATTTTAAATAATTCATCCATAGGTTATCGATAACGTCCAGCTAAAATCCGAAGGCTTGGCCTTTGATAATTTGGTTAAAACTATCTGATTCAAACACACTTTGCAAGTAGCTCATTAGCCTATGAATTTTTAGCGCCTGTTAGACACTTTATTCGAATTCTTCGATGCAGTTATTTGGTTTCATAATCAAATATCCCTGTCCATCTGGATTTTGTATAACAATGAATAATTCGCTGCATATTTCAGTTAATGCCAAGCATCTTGAGCGTGTGATTTCGTTTTCTATAAAATATTTTCTCACCCATGCGCCATCTCTGATATCCATTTTCTTTAGAGAATCTTCAGATATCAATTTTATATATCCTGATTTTTTCTTTGCAGGACGATCATGCACATAATATACCAGATTATCTCCTGGAAAAGCATAACTCAGTTCATAATTCCATCCACCACCATATTGATAACGCCCCAATTCTCTTTCTTTCTCCTTATCGAAGAAAAGATAGAGCTTAGGTAGATTTTCCATTCTCCATTCTTTTTTCCATCTTAAAAAATCTAAAATCTTTGAATGATTATAACCAGTATCTATTCTTTGTTGCATGGTCATGCTAAAAGGATCTGGCCACTTAGAAGGATGCTTTTCAAAATTAATTTGCGAATAAGAATAATAATTGAGTTGAATAAATGAAACTATAAGTACTGCTTTTATTATTGACATTTCGGTCGACTATTTAATTCTGCCCATTTCTGTTCTATAAATTCTCTTTCAACCGGATCGAGCTGACTCCAAACCTCTGTATTATGAAGACCTGCCCATGCAATTGCTTCATAGACAGGATGCATCATATAATTATCAGGGTCTACCCCGTCAAACTGCATCAATACTCGTGCCATTTGTCTCAGGTAGTGCTGCGCCATTAAATTGTGCTGAGGGGAGCCATTTGGATATGACCATGTACCATCTTCTTTTTGAATTGGCAGGTATCTGGAATAATAATCAAAAATATCTGGGAAATTATCGGGGCTTAATCCACTTTGGCCATCTACTGAAAGTATCTTTCTGTACATCTCCGCATGGATCATTTCATGGAGTAATGTACGTGCTACATCTATTTCACTTCGTTCGGAGGCTTTCGATGCGCTTATGGTCACCGTGATCGGAAATGCCCTTCCGTTTGTAATGCCATTGACTTCACCGCCCTGATAGGTAACAACATCCTGAACATAAAGACAAACTTCTGCTTCAGCAGATTCATCAACCAGATTTGAAAGCATATCAAATGTAATTGACCCTGAAATTAATTTGTCCCAGGCATTTTTTATGTAAGCATTGTTGATGAAAGAAGCATCATAACAGATTTTATCCTGCTCCCACCAATCAGCTTCACTAATGGCCGGGTAGATGTATGAAGGCGAGTGAATAATGGGGGTTGCTGCACCGTTATTTCCTGCTCCACTGGTAGAACATGGTTCAGGGTAGTAAGAAGTTTGATAAGTGCTACCAACATACTCTGTTTCAAGATATTTCCAAACGTAGGTAACGTCCCCTTCGTTAACTACCGTCACTGTTTGATACCAGTCTACGTAGTGTTTTGTTTCCATTTGTACTTCATGGTACAAAGAATCAAAGGAACTCTTGCTGACTCGCCTCCACTACTCAGTCCTTCTTTCATTTCGGTTACCAAATTACCATGATCATACATTTCGGGTTGAAGATGATTTCCTGATAAATCATACTGATCTATCGGCCACACGAATGCTTAGTTATTAGCAACTGTTTTTATTTATTGAACAGTATATCTCACTATAACTTCATTGTCTAATATCACATTCGTTGACCAAATAAATTCTGCATCATCAGACGAATCATCAAATATGTCTGTGAAGTTTGTATAAGATTGTTTATTGTCAACTCCGATAGTTGTATTAGTATATGTTGAAGCTGAAGGCCAGTCTGAGTCATCAAAACTTTCTTGATTCCAATCGGAAGGAATAATCCAATGTAAACCATAATAATTACTACCATCACTTACTCCATCAGTACTGCAACTTGATGAACTTCTTGTTGTGCCACTTTCAGTAGGGCAAGCTAAATCACTAATAGGTGAAGTATAATAAGTTTGAGATTTCCACTCACTTCCAGTAGTAGCTACAATGTTATTAGACTCATCTTTAAAAACGGCAACCATTCCTCCATCACCAGGATGATAATCAACTCCTTGATTGGCTTCTGATCCTAGTCCTAAATTTTCTTCCCAATCCACTAATAACATTGCAATTGTATATGGCGCACTCACTCTAAATTTTACAATATGTGAATTAAAACCTGTAAACGGGATAGCGTCTTTACCTATAGCAACACCATTTACATACATTTCAAAATAATTATCAGCAAATATATATGCGGTTATCACATCACCTGCTGCATCAATTTCGATAATATCATTAGCATCAAAAGCAGTTAAAGCCGCACTTACTGTGGTGTGCTTTGTTCCGTCAGGGTTATATAAGTCTGTGGCAAACGGAATTGCACTATTAGTGTAGTTGACATCAGCAGGAACAGTCCATGTAGTATTGTCATCTGCTGTAATCGTACCAAGTCCAGCAACTCTTCCGCCATTTGAATAAAGGTTAGTTGTAGTAGTAGTTGCAAATCCTTGAGTTACAGAAGCAGTTCCTGTATAGTCATCTACAGTAGTATCATCTTCTTTATTGCAAGAAGAAAATGCTAGAATAGTTAGTGCCATTAATAGGCTAATTTTGCTTTTTTTCATTTAATTAGATTTTTATTTTACTTTTTTTATTTAGATGTCATAATTCATCATCATCGGACTTAAACCTAAAAAATGCCGAAGGCAATTTTTAGGTTAGCCTCAGGCACATCATCCCTGCCAAGCCACGGGCATGGTACTTCATGAGCTTCAGGTGGAAGCATCCCTATAGATCTTCGCTTCACCCGTTCGAGTCTAATGTGCCTGAGACTTTTTCATCAGACCTAGTTACTTTCCGATACAGAACTTAGAGAAAATATTATCCAACAAATCATCAGTTGTCACTTGTCCGGTGATTTCTCCAAGATGATGTAGAGCTTCTCTGATGTCTTGAGCAAGGAAGTCACCAGTAACATTCTCGCTGATTGCCGTTAGTACTTTACTTAGTGCTTGAGATGTTCTTGTTAGGCTCTCGAAGTGTCTTGTATTCGTAACGATCGTTTGATCTCGTGAGACTTCATTTTGTTTACCAATAGCAACCAATCGTTTTGTCAACTCGGATAGCTCATTCTTTGCGGCAGAAATCCAAATGATAGGAATCTCATAATGCTCGTATTCTTCCAATATTCCAATGTCGATTTTGGTGCCTACTAGCAGGAAAGGAGTCTGGGCTTCTACAAGCTCATTCCTGACTTCCACCAGTTGACCTATGGTTTCAGTATTCCCATCAAATAGATAAAGAACCAGAGATGCCTTGACCATTTGCTCTTTGGTACGTTTGACGCCAATGGCTTCTATTTCATCTGTTGTTTCTCTAAGACCTGCTGTGTCGATAAAGCGAAATCGAATGCCTTCTAGTATCAGATTGTCTTCAATGAAATCACGAGTAGTGCCGGGAATACTGGATACAATGGCTTTTTCTTCTTTAAGTAGCGCATTGAGAAGGGTGGACTTACCAGCATTGGGTTTGCCTGTAATTACCACAGGTACTCCTTTTTTTATCACATTTCCCCAACTGAAGGAATCTATGAGTGGAGTGAGCGTGTCAAGAATTTCATTGACCAATTTTTCCAAATCCTTTCGATCAGCGAATTCTACATCCTCTTCGGAGAAGTCCAGCTCCAACTCGATCATAGAAGCAAAATGGACTAATCGCTCGCGGAGTTCACTAATTTCATCTGAAAACCCTCCACGCATCTGCTTCATAGCCGTTTGCTGCATAGATAAATTCTCTGATGCAATCAAGTCAGCAACCGCCTCTGCCTGTGCCAAATCAAAGCGACCATTGATAAATGCTCGCTGGGTGAACTCACCAGGTTTCGCCAAACGGGCACCTTTTGAGATTAGCAATTCAATGACTTTTTGAATAATGTAAGATGATCCATGTGTGGAGATTTCGATGACATCTTCAGTAGTGTAGGAGGCAGGTGCTTTGAATAGCGACACAAGCACTTCGTCCAGAATGGTTTCCTTTTCAGTTCGGATTGTTCCATAGGAAATAGTATGAGACGTGCAAGTTGTGAGGTCTTGGCCATAGAATATATCATTTACCAAGGTGATTGTACTCTTGCCCGAGACCCGGATGACTCCAATGGCTCCAACACCCGGAGGTGTGGCAAGGGCAACAATAGTATCATGAAATGAATTACTCAATCGAATTTCTTTTGGATAGGCAAAAATAGGCAGTGTGAGACTGAATTTTTGAATTGTTGTGGACAAAAGAATTTGGAGCGGAATTGACTATCTAAATCATTTTTAGAATGATCAGACTTATGTAATTTGCACCTTCATCATCCAATGAAGATAAATTATGAGTATTGAAAATGAATTCGTTAAGAATCTCATGACGGCAAATATTCATAGTGTATCTCCCGATCAGGAGTTAGCAGCCGTCCAGAATATCATGGAACAAAACAGCGTTGGCCATTTGCCTGTTATTGAAAATGAAAAATTGATTGGCATGATTTCAATGACGGATATTAAACGGATGAGGTATTTAAGTGAGTTTACAGGAAAGAAAGTATCAGAAAAGACCGTATTTGTTCTCTTTGATATTAAAGAGGCCATGACCAGTCCTGTGGTGTCAGTGGATGTAAACACGACGGTTATGGAAGTTTCTAAAATATTTTCAGCGTCTGAATATCATGCTTTGCCAGTGATGAAAGATGAGGAAGTCGTTGGTATTTTATCAATGAAAGATATTTTAAAATATTTCATTAAGAATATTTCACAATGACTCATTGTTAAGGTCTTACCTCAGGAGTCGCCAGAATTGTGCCACTAGAAATGTCACCACGAATCCAAGAATCAATGGCATAATACTAGCCAGAGCCGTCCATTTCCAACTTTTTGTTTCCCGATAGATCGTGTAGATCGTGGTGCTGCAAGGATTATGTAGCAGACTAAAAAGCATCAAATTAACTCCAGTTAGCAGTGTCCAGCCTCCAGCTTTCAGAATGTTCCCTGTTTCTAATGAGGAGTCCAGTTCAAACATCACACCCTCTCCAGCACCAAGTCCCATCATATTCAGATTTGCAACAGTAAGCATCAAGATAGTTGGTATTACAATCTCATTGGCGGGAATTGCGACAATGTAGGCAAGTAGGATTACACCATTTAAACCCAGAAGCAAACCAAATCCATCCAGGTATTCGATAGACCAATTGGCGAGGCTACCATCAGAAACATGAATATTAGAAACCAGCCAAATTACTGCACCAGCTGGGGCCGCAAATAGCATAGCCCGCCAAAGGACAATAAGTGTTCGATCAATCAGCGAGGTGTAAATGGTTTTCCAAAATCTGGGTGGCCGATAGGGTGGAAGCTCAAGAGCAAAGGTTGAAACTTCACCCTTGAGAACTGTTCTAGATAGCATCCATGAGCTGAAGAACATAAGTACTACGCCAAGAAGCGCAATTCCTATTACAGCCGCTGTTGATGTTAGCCCTGCCCATCCCGATGGCACTAATGCTCCGATGAAGATCGTAGCAATTAAGATCTGTGTGGGCCAGCGACCATTGCAGAGCGAAAAATTATTGGTAATGATGGCGATTAAGCGTTCTCTTGGACTGTCTATGATTCGGGTGGCCACTACGCCCGCTGCATTACAACCCCAACCCATGGTCATAGTTAGTGCTTGCTTGCCATGAGCTCCTGATTTTCTAAACATCGAATCCATGTTAAATGCTACTCTTGGTAGATAGCCGAAATCCTCAAGCAGTGTGAATAATGGAAAGAAAATGGCCATGGGTGGAAGCATGACAGCAATCACCCAAGCCAACGCCAAATAGACCCCATCGATTAGAAACCCATCCAACCACCAAATCATACCAATGCTCGCGACTCCCTGCTTCAGTAGTGGGTGAATATTCTCTAGCAGAAGGGTTGCCAGCATTCCTGATGGATAGTTGGCTCCTTGAATAGTCAACCATAGTACAACCGACAGGATCAAAAACATAATTGGGAAACCAAAACCTCTACTGGTCAGGATACGATCCAGTTTTCTATCGAAACTGTAATCGCCTTGGCCTTCCTTGATTTCCACCCTTTGGGAAATATTCGCTGCATCGGCATAAATCCCTTCAGTGAGTTTGTCATGAAAGTTATCTCCGACTTCCCATCGTAGCGAGGACGCTTTTTCCAGTATATCCTTTGATTTATCCTTGCTCACTATATTCTAGGCTTTGGAATTCTCCCTCGGTCAATGCTCTCATCACATCCTGATCACCATCGAGGAGGCGCATCGCTACCCATCTGCTATTGGGTAAGTCCGGATAAGCATTTCTAATTTGCGTATTTAATTTATCTACAGCTTTGCTGATGGCCTTTGGCAAACTTTTGATTCTATGCGGCTTGCAAATGATTTTGCCAGAAGCCACGTCTTGAATAGTTTGAATCAATTTAGGAATTCCTTCGTTATTTCTCGCACTTGTAGGTACAACAGGAATCCCCAGATCCTTGGAAAGGGTACGTTCGTCAATTTCGATTCCATGTCTCCGTGCTTCGTCCATTAGGTTGAGACAAAGTACGGCTCGGTCGGTAATCTCCAAAACTTGAAGTACGAGATTCAGATTTCGCTCGAGACGAGAAGCGTCCACAACTATCACGGTCACGTCTGGTTGTCCAAAAAGGATAAAATTTCGTGCCACTTCTTCGTCTTCTGATGTGGAGAGCAGGGAGTAAGTTCCTGGAAGATCAATCAATTTGTATTGTTTGTCTCCATAAGAATACCCACCTTCAGCTCTTGTAACGGTCTTCCCTGGCCAATTGCCTGTGTGCTGTTTTAAGCCAGTGAGTACGTTGAAGACCGTGCTTTTTCCTGTGTTTGGATTGCCAGCGAGTGCAACTACATGGTCGGCATTGTCAACATTGACTCCTAATTTCTTGAGTTGTGCTGAATTGTAAAACAGGCAGGTGTCACATCCTTTGGTTATATCTTCACTCATTCCTTTTCAATTAATATCAATTCAGCCTGATCGTTACGCAGGGCAATCAATGTGTTTTTTATCAAATACGCTTTGGGATTTTTCATTGGCCCGGGATACTCGATTTTAATCGGCGTGCCTTTAATGAATCCCAGGTCCAGAAGCCTCCTTCTGTTAACCCCTCGGCATTCAGATGAAATCCCAACTATGTTGGCATTCTCTCCATTGTTCAATGCGGTCAAACGGACATGTGATTCTTCAAATGAATCTTCTTTTTTCAGCTCTTTCACATTTATGTTGCTGGCTACAATTGGTGAGAGCTTATATACATTTCCTTCGCAGTAGAATTCAATCTGATGTTCGCTAGATTCGATGATTCTAAGTTGGGAACCGACATGTAGATTTTTAGTGATTATTCGCTGATAAATTACTTCTGGTTCATCTTCAATATGAAGTATCGTAGCACGAGTACCTGAATTAAGGCTGGACAGGGGTTTCCAATTCGTATAGATGAGTTCACCAGACTCTGTAGGGATTGGGTTTCCAAGGGGGTCATATCGGGGGCTGCCTAATTCTTGATAAAGTTCTTCGGCCTGCTCAGATGTCAATGTGTGTTCTTTCAATTCTGCTCTGTCATGCCATTCACTCTTGTGGATACCTGTTTTTTCAGAGAGGTATTTCTCCCATAACCTATGGACACGAATTATTTTTAATGCATAGTCTCTACCTGCGGGAGTAAGTTGTATTATGTTTCGAGAACTCTCTATTAAGTTGCCAAGAGTCATGGACTCAATAATTTCCACCAATTTATTATCTACTATTTCCAAGGCTCCAGCCATATCATTCAACCCGGCCGATCTTCCGCTATACTCAACATGGAAGAGTTGTTTCAAAACGTCTTCGATCAGTGCTTTTCGTGCTTGTTCTCTATTTGAGAAAAGTGTACTCCAAATTTTGAGCTTGTGTCCAAGGAATAGAACAGCTAGGCTGCAAAAAAAAATCGCCAATGCTATTTCAGGATTTACCATCTCAATTTTGAGTTTTAGAAATCAGCAGGAGATTGGCAATCTGATTTGAAAGGAATAAATTTTTAGAGTCATCCGTTTCAACCTCAAATGAGTTGTCGAATTCAACAATATCCTTGACCATCATTTTGGAGCCAAGGTGAATATTAATTTTATCTAAATATTGAAGGAGCTTAGGGTCATCATTTCCGACACTTATGACCACCCCTTTTTCGCCAACTTTGAGCTCAGACAATGGGTGACTTGGGCCAACGCTGAAATCACCATTTTCATCAGGAATCGGATCCCCATGAGGATCCATTATTGGGTGACCAAGAAATTCATCGAGACGCTCGACCAGTAGGGGAGATTTGATGTGCTCTAGTTGCTCCGCAATTTCATGTACTTCATCCCATTTGAACCCTAATGTTTCAACAAGAAACACCTCCCATAATCGATGTTTTCTAATTACCTTTAGAGCAGCCTTTTTACCGCTAGACGATATGGTAGCTCCTTTATACTTGATGTGTGTTATAAGGTTTTTTTGGGATAAACGTTTTAGCATGTCATTTACCGATGCAGGTGTGGTATTCATATTGTCGGCAAGTGCATTTGTGGAGACTTTCTTGCCCTGACTGGAAAGATGATAGAGGGCTTTGAGGTAATTCTCTTCAGTATAACTCAATGTTTTCATTGGTCAAAGATAAATTGAATTTAGACAACCCTAAAAATAAATTATTGAATACTGTATAATAGAATTATAAAGGATTGATAATGAGAAAAATAAGTTGAGTTATTTAACTTACAATGTTGTTGATAAATTCAATAAGAAGGTCTTCTTGTTCTGCCCATCTATACCCTGTGCTTGCATGCTCAGCTTTCTCTATTTCCTTGACTCTGATGATTAAATCGGAAAGAGGATCTTTAAAATCCACAGGAATGGCTATACCAAATTCACAACCAACTCGGGACCAAAGAGTATTTTCTTGTACCAAATAGGGAAGTTTTGCCGCAGTATATTCATAGAGTTTAGTAGGAATTTTGCCTTCATTTACGGGATTTGGAAAATACCCAATTATCGCTAGACGGGCAGTTGATATTTCCTTTACAATGTCCGAATGAGGGACAGGATCTGAAGACAATTTAAATTCAATTTCCGGCAAGTCACTGTACCGATTTTTGATGAGTTTCAGATAGTGTAAATTAGGTGCATACCCGATTACAGTCATGCTAGAATCGGGCAATTGATTTTTGATTTTAAAATACAATTCAATACTCTCCAATGCTCTGCTATACGCCGAAATGGTTCCGGTAAAAACAACCTTGAATTTGGTATCTTTTTTCGCAAGTAGAAAGGGCAATGATTTGTTCTCCAGAATGATTGATTTGTTGGATACCGCTGGCATATCTTTTTCGTAGATTTTTTCAGCTAACAAATAGCCTGAAATGAACGGTGAGAAAAGTAGTTCCATCGTTCGAATGCCTACGCCTAGAATATGTCGAATACCGAATGGGTAGAAATGTTGGTGCCATAAATTTTTTAAATAATCCTCCTGTACATCGTACACTAATTTGCTCCCATACCTCGCACGAAAGATGACGGATACAAATAAAAGTTCGAACGTTGTGAAAATGATTAGATCTGGTTTGACCTCTTTTAGAGTTCTCCAATATTCCCCTTGAATTTGTATTCTTCCGAATGACAGCCGCTGGAATTTTTCCCAGGCTCTTGTATTAATACGGCGATTGATAAAGTCTTGCTGAGATTGAGTTCCCAGGACTGTTATTTCATTATTTTCATCAGCAAAAAGAGAAGTAGCAATTTTTTCATAATTCCTCACGTCATCAACTGGCTTCAAAACCGATGCAATGACTATCTTCGTTTTCGATTTGTTCATCATGTAAATATTTGTCCAATAGATGGAATTAAAAAACCTGATTGAGAAGGCTTGGGAAGATCGATCACTTCTTGGAAGCTCAGAAGTAAAGGAGGCTATTGAGTTGATCATTGAAGATCTGGATAAAGGTAGAAAGCGAATTGCTGAGCCGACAGATGATGGATGGGAAGTGAACGATTGGCTTAAAAAGGCAGTTATTCTTTATTTCCCCATTCGAAACATGGAGGCTATCGAAATTGGGCCCTTTCATTTTCATGACAAGATGAGTCTCAAAGAAAATTATGACGAACTAGGTGTAAGAGTTGTTCCACATGCGGTTGCTCGCTATGGAGCTCATATCAGTTCGGGAACTGTGCTGACGCCTTCGTACGTAAATAGCGGAGCCTATGTTGATGAGGGGACTATGGTTGATACTTGGGCTACAGTTGGCAGCTGTGCTCAGATTGGTAAAAATGTTCACTTAAGCGGTGGTGTGGGTATTGGAGGTGTACTTGAGCCTGTGCAGGCTGCCCCCGTGATTGTGGAGGACGGGGCATTCATTGGGTCGCGCTGTATTATTGTAGAAGGTGTGAAAATTGGTAAAGAAGCTGTCATAGGAGCTAATGTTACTCTTACAGGAAGTTCCAAAATCATTGATGTCACAGGGGAGGAGCCTATGGAATTCCGTGGAACTGTTCCACCCAGATCGGTCGTGATTCCAGGAAGCATTCCCAAAAAGTTTCCTGCAGGAGAATACCATGTGACATGTGCGCTGATCATTGGAAAACGAAAGGAGAGCACCGACAAGAAGACCTCTCTCAATGATGCCCTTCGCGAAAATAACTTATCTGTTTAAATCATGCTGGCATTGATGTTGTATGACAAGTGGGAATTAAACATGAAGAACATGCTCACATTCATTCTAATTATTGGCAGTTGGTTCTCAGAAGCTCAACCTACCAGACTTTTAAATGAGAAACCTGTGAACCTCGGTGAGAAACTGGAGTTCAAATTGAGCTATGGATGGTTTACTGTTGGTCGCGCTAGTTGGACGACCGATAAAAATCATCATGTGTATGGTGGAGAGGAATGTTATAAACTTCAAGTCAAGGCCAATAGCACTGGATTTCTTGGCTCCTTCGCAAAGGTGGATGACGAATGGGGAGAGTATATGCGGACAGATGATTTCATGCCCATGATGGCTTACAGAGACCTTGAAGAGGGGAAGTATACGCTCGATGAGCAGACCTATTTCGATTATGATGCTAAGAATATACGATACGAGCGTATTCGGAAAGGGATAGAAAAACCAATAGAGCATATTGGCATGGATAAAGCCCGACTTGGTATGCTCGGCGGATTTATGCAAATGCGGAGTGTGGATTACAGAAAGTACGAATCGGGCGATCGAATAAAAATTGATGCCTTCTTTGAGGGTGAGAATTATGAGATGGAAATTATTTACAAAGGGATTGTTGAGTTAAAAAGTAAAGTTGGTCGTCTACGGGCTTATAAAATCATACCTGTTTTGCCGGAGAACAGGTTGTTTCCCGGGGAATTTCCTATTGCAGCCTGGTTTTCTGCGGATAGAAATAGACTTCCCTTACGTGTAGATGCCAAGATGAGTTTTGGAACCACATACGTAGAATTAACCAATTACGAGAATGTACGTTATGGACCAGATTATCAGTAAGTTTGCGCCTCAATTTTTCAGCCATGCGGATTTTTATTCCTTTTTTATTAGTACTTATCGTTTCTTGTCAGACTCAAGAATTAAACGGGGAGGAGCTCTTTGAAGAAGGAAAATTTATTGAAGCAATTAATTTTTACACTTCTTATCTTGAGTCAAATGGATATGATCCTGAGATTGCTTACAATAGAGGGAGAGCCTATGAGGAAATGGGGAAGTTGAAAGAGTCGAAAGCAGATTATGACTTGGTTTTGAGCAAAGATGAACGGCATCTAAACGCACGATTAAGTCTTTCAAGGTTGGCGTATGAGAAGGGCAATTATTCTCGATCCTTGATCTTGTCAGGGGAAGCGTTGAAATTCCATGAGAACTCTGCACAAGGACATTTTTTATTGGCAAGAGCCAGGCATCAGCTTGGGTATGCCACTTCTGCCCTAGAAGCTTATAACGCAGCTATCTCCCAGAATAAGAGTTTTGGTGAAGCGTATCTTTACCGTGGCGCATTAAAAACGACATTAAAGATTAAATCTGCCTGTGAAGATTTCAAAACTGCCGAAAAAATGGGAGTAGACGGCAGCAAGGCAGCAGTTAAAAAGTATTGCCATTAGATGTACCCAGCCACCTTATACGCGATCAATCCGACAATTTCTTTAATTACCATATTCCAGTTTTCAAGTGCAGAGGATTTAGGAACCATATGTGCCCATCGAAAATCTGAAGGAGCTCTGTAATCAACTGGATAAGTATCGACCTTTATATTTTGCTTAGTGAAGCAGGCTAAAGCTCTTTTCATATGAAAAGCTGAGGTGATAAGAAGCAGATCACTTGTATCATTGGCTAAAAGTCGGCCAGTAAATTTGGCATTTTCAAAAGTATTGTGTGATTGATTCTCCAACATAATTGCAGAGTCCGGCACACCCATTGACCTGACTAGCTCCACCAATTTTTCCCCTTCATTTTCTTCTGGAAAATTGATGTCCGCCTTACCTCCAGATATAAGTATATTTTGAATTGCCCCACGGTTGTACAATCGGACAGCTTCAATAATCCTATCAGCGCCTTGAGCCAGATGAATCTGATCTGTAATTGTTATTCCACTTTCAAGCATTCCGGAAAGCACTATTCCAATGCGATAGTTTTTCTGAAGTTGCACGGGTTCTTCTTCCATTGACCGTATGACAACATGCGATAGCCATGGATTTGAAAAGAGAAGAATGAAAATGACAGCAACAATTCTCAATCTACTTTTCCGTCTGGGATTCTTAGTTATCATAGACCAGATGCATACCAAAGCAATCCAGCTAAATGGTAAAATCGGGAAATAACGAATCTTGGAAATAATAAAAAACATAAGCTAAAAATAAAGCCCCAATCTTTTATGAATGGAGCCTTGCGAGATTTTTCAGAAGAACCTAGTTAACTATTCCTTCTCTGATTCCTTCGATCTCCAGAGTAATTGCCTTCATAACTCTTCTGTCAGCAATATAATCAGGATCAGCTTCCATATTCTCTTTGATAGTTGCCAATTCTCCTTTGTATAAATTTTCCAGAATGGTCAATTGTAGCAAAATACCTCTGATAGTGTCGTCTTGTGGAATGTCTTTAATCAATTGAATAAGATCAAGTAAGGGTTGCTCTTGACCCATGACAAGTTGTACGAGGGGTTCAATTTTCTCCTTAGACTGATCTTTACTCATTCCTGCAAGATGGTAATTATCAATCACATTTACGGCCTGGAATAATTCTTCAATAAAACTACCAGTCAGAGCAAGGGCTGCCATAGACATATGATGATCTTTTTCAAGTTGAATACTGGTTTCAACGATCATTCCTCTGAGTAACATCGAAAGTGCATCATGATTACCAAGATTAGCTTCAATATTTTCGAGCAGATCATTCTTGAATATAGATGAGTCACCCAATTCTTCTCCAATAGAATGACATGCTTGTACATATTTCATGGTTAATTCTGGCTTTTCAAAGGCAGCCAAATAGCTTACATCTGCGGCATAAACACCCATGTTCAATGCCAATTTATCTTCATCTCCTTTATACGATTCCAGATTATCAAGTGAATTCACCAAACTATCGGCAAAACTCGCATCTATGGCTTTCAAAGTGAATGGAATAGCCGAAGGATCCGGCAAATCCTCTATAAGTCTTCCAATGTCATTGATAAGTTTCACCTCTTCATTTTCAGTGCTGTTGGTTTTTGGCTTGCAGCTTGCTAGTACGGCAAGGGAAAGAATGCATACAACTAATTTGCTCATGATAGTTTGGTTGATGAATAGACGGTAAAACTATTGTATTTCAATCCAAAAAAAAATTACAATCCATCAATCTTCAAGTTGGTGAATGACCACCTAAATATGTAATATTGCGCTCCTAAAGATTGACCTAGTCAGTCGGGCCTATAGCTCAGTTGGTTAGAGCACCTGACTCATAATCAGGTGGTCCCAGGTTCGAGCCCTGGTGGGCCCACATTTAAATCCCGCAATGTGGGATTTTTTGTTTAGATTATTTGAGAATAAAAGCCTGTCACGAACGAGTGTACTGGAGAAGGGGAGTTGTGATGGCTCACATTATTTGCAAGCAATTTACAAGAAGAAAATGTGATTGGCAAAACAACTTGGGGAAGCATTGGTTGTATTATTTGTGGCATTGAATTGTCACTAAAATGTCTTCTCGCAATGTGATAAAAAATAGAACGATAGCTCCAACCTATCATCATGATTGATAGGTACAAAAGTAGACTAACAACCTTTGTACTCAGATAGGTTGCAAGCGAGATATCACGCATGAATACTCAGTAATCCCCCAGTATAAATGAAGCTACTTTGCTGCTGATACGGGCTCCTTCAAGCTAAAATAAGTCAAATTAAGATTTAAGATTTCTTTTCCAAAAATCACGAAATAATCACCTGGCAATTCATAATCATTGTCACGAAAGACGGTGATCAAATAGAGCCTGTCTATGCCTCCATCTTTGTTTAGAAAGTAGTCTTCCAGGATACCACTGTTGAGTGTGGTGCCATTGCCAGAATTAACCAATATGTCCATCTGGATAAGATCCACCTTCTCCTTGGTTAGTTTACCGCTGAACAGGTAGTGCCATTCATTGGCCACTTTCAAGATATTGTACTTCAGATCAAGGTTGTACCTGGTTACAATCCATCTTGCCGAAGCTCCTGCCAGATAAGATATCACAAGCAATACGAACGTGTACTGCGTGAATCGGAATAGTGAAGCATCAATCAACTCGAAGTTGACGTGCTCATTCCCTGTCACAATAAGATACAAATCCCTTGGCGATGGTTGTATGCCTATGAACTTTAAAAATGTATACGCCAATAACTGGATAAAGAATGCTGGAATGACAGACCAGAAAATATCATCTGATATTGATGGTTGGAAGTTTTTCCTAGAGTATGGACCTTGCAAAAAGGCGTATCTGCAAATAAATCCAGGGGATAGTAGAATAAGGAGGAGAAGAGTACCGAATGCGATGTTCACGCGTGCTTAGAAATCTCTGGAATGGCTGGCTGTGCGATAGAGCTCATATTTTTTGTCCTCGATCTCTAATGTATGATCATCCGTTTTAGAAATAACAGCCTGCACCAATTTTTTCGAATTGATCCTGTCGGATAATATATCTCTTATTTTCTCGCTAATTGGAGGTGTGCCGAGAAGTAAAGATCGGCGTTAATATATAGATTAGTTCTTTACATGCTGTAATTGAGATGGAGGCAGACCCTCCGAATATGCCGTACAGGCGGAGTATTTAAACCACCCTGCGGTGCTGTAAAGGTAACGATACGGTTTCGCCTTGGTTCGTGTCCTCACGAACCATAGAAAAAAAGCGAGTCATCAAAATTCATCACCGAGATGTTTAACCCGAAATATGCAATAGGAATTCTATTCCGATCCAAAATAACTGTGAATCAGCTACTTCGTTCGAGTTATGTCCTTAACCATAGCGGTGCTATGCTTTTC
>JAAEPI010000148.1 GCA_024232835.1 Cytophagales bacterium | reverse complement strand
GACAATACCAACTAATATAAGATAAGCCCAATCAATTCCCACAGGTAGCACCCAAACGAAAGATGACCAAATGCCCGAAATTGGCAGCATCACCAGAGGAAAATAGAAAACAATAACAAGAGGGTGCTCACTTGTTCTAAGTTTTCTCACAAAATTATAAGCTAGGGCCATGAATATGGCCACAGAGATTCCCATCATAAGATGGTTGAAATCTATCCGAGGGTCAAAACCTTGGATTACCAACACCCCTGCAAAACTAATAGCGAAGAAAATCCATTGCACTGACATTACTTTTTCTTTGACTAGAAAAATGCCAATAATCGTCGTGAATATAGGCGCCAAATAAGCCAGCGAACGAGCAGTAGCTAGGGGTATTTGATGAAGAAGCGTAAAGAAAGTAAACAGAGCAATGGATCCGGCAACACCACGAGCTAAAAGAATAGGTTTATTGTTACCCCAAACATTAACTCCTTGAGCCTTGAGCATACTTACACTCAATACCATGGAAATTAAAGATCTAAAAAAGAGGATTTCAACAACAGGAATATGAGGTATTGCTTTGACGAATACGTTCATCAAGCTGAAAAATATAGTAGCAGCCAGCATGAATCGAACGCCTTTAGACATTCTCAAACCACAATTTTACCATCAGTAATTTCCAGTTTTCTGTCCGCCATATCTGCCAGTTCTTCATTGTGTGTGACCAACACAAAGGTCACATTAAGTTCTTTTCTCAACTCAAAAAATAACTTATGAAGTTCCTTGGCATTGGCACTATCCAAATTACCACTAGGTTCATCGGCAAACACGATTGCTGGGTCGTTGATTAATGCACGGGCAACTGAAACACGTTGCTGTTCTCCGCCTGATAATTCTGAGGGCTTGTGGTCGGCTCTTTCAGATAGTCCAAGAACTTTCAACAATTCGCCGGCTCTGGCTCGAACATCTTTTTCATTGCGTTGGCCTATAAACCCTGGCATGCATACATTCTCTACGGCTGTAAACTCTGGCAACAAATTATGAAATTGAAAAACAAACCCGATGGAGCCATTTCTAACTTTAGCTAGCTCCTGATCAGAATATTCAAACAGAGACTTTTTATCCAACTCAACCACGCCTCTGTCTGGTCTGTCAAGTGTGCCAAGAACGTGCAAAAGAGTACTCTTTCCAGAGCCAGATGCTCCTACAATAGATACGATTTCGCCTTTTGCAATTTGTAAATCCACCCCTTTGAGAACTTTGAGCGAACCAAACGATTTGTGTATTCCTGTCACTTTGAGCATGCCGCAAATATATGGAGGATTGACTCGATTGTAGGTGGGTTAGATTCTCTCGATAATAATGAAAGACGATTGTTTAAATTGATTGAATCCCACCAGTGGATTTTACCTGCCTTCGGTAGGCAGACGGGCTTGCTCCGAGGTTCTTGATTAATTAATGCATTAATCCAAAAAATCTACACCCAAAAAAATCTAGAATCATCATGTTTCCTAGTAGATTCGCACAAAATATTCTACCCATGAACATCCACGAATACCAGGCAAAAGAAATTTTAAAATCCTATGGCGTTACCATACAAGAAGGGATCGTCGCAGACACGCCCGATAAAGCGCATGAAGCAGCCAAAGAACTTAATCGTGAAACTGGAACTGAGTGGTATGTCGTAAAAGCGCAAATTCATGCTGGGGGTCGAGGAAAAGGAACTGTCAACGAAACGGGCTCTAATGGTGTGGTCCTAGCTAAAGGGCTAGATGAGGTGATGCCAAAAGCCAAAGGAATAATCGGTGGAACTTTGGTCACTCATCAAACAGGCCCATCTGGTAAAAAAGTAAACAAAGTGCTCATTGCCCAAGATGTGTACTATCCAGGAGCAAATGAACCAACAGAATATTATTTGTCGATTTTGATGGACAGAGGAACGGGCCAAAACATTATCATGGCCTCCACGGAAGGTGGAATGGACATTGAGCAAGTGGCCGAAAACACGCCAGAGCTAATCACCAAAGAGTGGATTGACCCGAGTGTGGGAATTCAAGGTTTTCAAGCGAGGAAAGTCGCCTTTTCACTGGGCTTGTCGGGAATCGCCTTTAAAGGAATGGTTAAGTTCATTCACTCACTCTATGATGCGTACGTCGGAACCGACGCTTCCATGTTTGAAATCAATCCAGTATTGAAGACATCTGATGATAAAATATTGGCAGTTGATGCTAAAGTGAATTTGGATGATAATGCGATGTTTCGACATAAGGATTTGGCCGAATTAAGGGATTTGACTGAAGAGGATCCTGCTGAAGTAGAAGCGGGTGAACATGGTCTCAGCTACGTGAAATTGGATGGTAACGTTGGCTGCATGGTGAACGGAGCTGGTCTTGCAATGGCAACTATGGACATCATCAAACTCTCTGGTGGTGATCCTGCCAACTTCCTGGATGTAGGAGGAGGGGCCAATGCTGTTACTGTAGAAGCTGGTTTCAGAATTATCCTGAAAGACCCAAACGTAAAAGCAATATTGATCAATATTTTCGGTGGTATTGTACGTTGTGATCGAGTGGCCAATGGTGTAGTAGAAGCCTATAAAAACATTGGAGACATCAATGTGCCTATCATCGTTCGGCTACAAGGAACCAACGCAGAAGAGGGAGCAAAGATCATTGAGAATTCAAGTCTGAAAGTTACCTCAGCTATTCTTTTGAAGGATGCTGCTCAGAAAGTGAAAGAGGTATTAATGTAAGCTCACCTGACATAAAAAATCACCGCCACTCAATATTGAGTGGCTTTTTTTATCTTACGGAAAATTTTAACAACCATGAGACAGTCTTGCCGAGTGCTTATTATTCTTTCTTTTGCCTTTTGACTATTCTATCTGCTGAGGCTCAATTTAAGAAGTATGGAACCGTATATAGTTCTGAAAAGACCAGAGATACTTGGAGTGGTACTAAAAAGAGCAATTTTGTAGCAACTCTAGAAAGAAACAAGAAAGGGCAAGGACCTGTATCGATTACGCTACTAATAGGAAATTTTGAAAATTATAATACAATCTATCAGCGGATTTTGAGGCAATGACGGGAGAAGGAAAAGCCTCTCACAGAGTTATAGTAAGTGCAGCGATGTATGCTGATCCCAACTGGACGAGTCATCCTTGTTCCTCAGAGGTGAATTGGGTGTATCTGAATAAGAGCATTCGAGAAATTATGGCAGACAAGGAGTATTTGCCATTCGATATTGAAGTACAGTTTGCTGATGGATCAGTTGTGAAGTACTTTACTAGAAGCCTTTGAATAACCCAACTTTCCTAGTCTTGAATTTAATTGGGTGTGATTTTTCGGCTGTTAGTCAATTGTCTGTCGGTTTTTTGTGATGATTTCTTTCACTTTTCGTCTTGTTTCTTTGATTGAGCCGATGGAAAGGCACTTCTCCCATCAACTTGCCTTTAACAGTACACCTGCACGCATGATATTGTAAATGATACAATTCATATCAAAGCGCAATGCATTACGAAGCAGGTTTTTGGCACCTGCAACACGATGTTCCAACGTCTCTTTGATGTACCCAAAGAGATGCTCTACTTTACAACGATCGAAGATTTTTTCTTATTCTTCTTCTTTTGGGTTTTGGATAGTTTCCGCCTTCTGGTGCCTTTGTCCAACATTCCATAATACACCCCCATTTGGCGGGCTGCTCGCTTCTCAGCCTGATTGCTGTATGCACGCTCCCCAAAGACCGCTTGTTCGTCACCACTAAACAAAGCCTCTTTCTGTTGAGAATCAGGTGGCTGTGCTGAGGTAAAATCCCGCATGCGGATAAGGCCACTACCTATATCCTGGCCAATATGCCCTTTGTAACCAAAGTACTTCTTGCCTCTCTTTGCCGTGGAATGGGCATCTGTATCTATCTGTGAAGAAGGGCTTTTTTCCAGTTCTGCACGTTTCTCTTTACTCAATGGACGATTTGTCGATTCTATG
>JAAEPI010000147.1 GCA_024232835.1 Cytophagales bacterium | reverse complement strand
TCATGGGAAATTCTTCCAAATTAAAATCAACTCCTTGGAGAAAGACGTCGACGTTTTTTGTCCATTGGCTACCCAAAGGCCAATATGTAAGGAGGGTATAAGATGGTATTGGCAAAATTCGTGAGAGAATAGATGCTAACAAATTCAAGGTTGTGTGATTTCCGCTAAATTACTGAAGTCGGGGCTCAGTTTAATTAATGACGGAGTTGGTAACTTGGATATAGAAAGGGTTGTTTCAGAACGGGGGTTGAGTTCATGATTGCATATTCTGTTGAATCACTCCATTGTGAACAATTCGCTTTCCAGCCTTGCATGATCGTGGCCAGTATGAGAAGCAAGATAACTATATTATCCATCTGTTGAAAATTCCGCGCAAAATGTGAAGACTACATATCCCACTCTTGACAATATACGGCCAATATGAGGCTGAACCTTAATGCACGTAGTCCTCTCCCGGGGGTGCTGCCAAATGCCAAAGAAATCCTAACCTTCCCCAAAGCCAAAATCGTCGACCATGAGGCCGTTGTGAAAGCCGATTTTTCTTGACATAAATCGTTTTTTGTCATTCTATCAATTGTAGGTATTCCAACCAATC
>JAAEPI010000146.1 GCA_024232835.1 Cytophagales bacterium | reverse complement strand
GTTTGTAGCAAGTTCTTCTAGTGAAAATTTCACCTTCATTCTTTCAGTATTGCGCACTATTGATTGATGACTCTCAAGACTCCTAAGGTAGAAAAAGTAATGGATGATGATATTCTGAAAGGTGGCACGTGCTACTAACGTATTCGGAGACTTGCCACTCCTACTGTAGGTTTTGCTGGTTCTTTTTGAAAATTGAACATTGCGCTACTGTATACATGTAAGTCGATGGACCTGTCGATCTTGTTTCGTCTTTCCCCCACTCTCGAGCTACACGACCATTTGATAGATTTCGAAATCTGCCCAAAACATGATTCTGCAAAACTTTCATTCCGTTGCCATCCGCGTTGGAGTTTTATATTTTGAGTTTGATTTCATTCAAATAAAATATGACTTGATAAATGTTAACGCACTTTATTGATTCTGCTGCCATGGATAACGCGCTTCGACTTTTCTGCCGAGGTTTCCATGGTTGGCTACGGGTGTTACAGGCACAATAAATCCGTGGATTTGACTGCAATAT
>JAAEPI010000145.1 GCA_024232835.1 Cytophagales bacterium | reverse complement strand
TTGGCCGAGTAATTTAGCTTCCAAATGTCGCATTGGTCGTGAGAGCTCCAGTTCATTCCAATGGGGAAACAATTAGGCGGTGGGCCAGAAATCCTATCTTGCAAGTTCGTCGGACCTATTGGGTGGCAACTTGGTTTTTGCTGATATATATCCATGAGAGTGCATAAATCAATATTCTAAGTGTTGCCATCATCAAAAGTTGCACATTAATATAAAAAACAAAGGTTGAAATAGCGATTTTTGGTAATGTTGGAATGTAATTAAAATTGGCCTCTTCAACAAGAAAAGTGTCACCAAATCAATTTGAAGTGATCCACAAGAGTAAAACTTCACACATAACTGTGTATTATGCCTATCAATATTTCTTTGTGAGTGAAATGGCAGTCAGGCATAGCGCCACCATGTGGTAGGTGAATGAACTGCTTGAAATGCACTGCAGTTACTGTGTATTCCATATAGGAAAAAAATTGTGAAGTTGAGTAGATTCTATTAAACATGGCCTACTTTGTGAAAGGTTTGTTGATGTCTTGTAAAATAAGGAAATTGTGTGGTGACAAAAGTACCACAGGTAAACAGTTCATTGTGAATTCAACATGCATTGCCTGACATGAATGATAATGAGCAGATCATGGTTTATCGTAATTATGAACACAAAACAAATAATAATCACAACTTGTCAGTTACTGTCTTTTGCCTTTGCATGACTCTTTGACACAAGACTGATGAACACCGGGTAGAATTCAGTAATTGCCAACTATGGGCCAAAGGTCAGTTTTGAAATCAATATTGTCAAATGTATCATTATCCCTTTGATGCAAGGCTACTTTCCCATATTGATAAAGACGCAATTCTCACTCTTATAGGTAAGACTCTATTATCATGACATTATTAT
>JAAEPI010000144.1 GCA_024232835.1 Cytophagales bacterium | reverse complement strand
TTACCTCCGAAATTACACCATGGTTAATCGAAGAATCTAAAAACTGGCCATCAGGATATGAATATGAAATTGGGGGAGATGCAAAAACAACAATGGAAAATATGGGAGCCGTTATTGCTTATTTGCCACTTTCTGGATTTATCATTTTAATGCTGTTGATTATTCAGTTCAATTCCTTAAGAAAAATGACAATGGTGATTGCCACAATTCCATTGGCTCTCATTGGCACAACGATAGGGTTGATCGTTTTTAGGGAGACATTCGGGTTTATGCAGTTTTTAGGATTTATTTCTCTGGCAGGCATTATTATTAATAATGGCATTGTACTTATTGATAGAATGGAGATGGAACAGGATGTTTACAAAAGACCAGAAAAGGATGCAGTCATCGCTGCATGCCTTCAACGTTTCCGCCCCATTTTGTTGGCGACTTTTACCACGGTATTGGGATTAATACCCTTGTATTTGGGTGGTGGAGCCATGTGGGAAGGAATGGCAGTAGTTATTATGATCGGCCTCTTGTTTGGTACCGTGATCACACTATTCTTTACACCATCGTTCTACAGCGTGCTCTACAAAATTAACTACAGCGATTACACTTTCGATAAAAAGCTGCTAGACTAAATAATGATGATCTCAAAGTTGTATCATTATAGGTTTATCATTTTTCTTATCAGCCAGGCAGCAGTTCTATTTGGATCATTGATCATACCAGGAGTTTTATTTGAGAAGATGTCACCCGTTTTCTTTCAACTAAATATTTTGGCGGGTATTCTAGTGATATCAAAAAGAAAAAAACTGATGTGGTTCTTCATCACATTATTGACAATAGCCTTTTTTATTTTTGGTCTTTCCTTATTTGAAAGGTCGGCAGAATTGAGGCCACTCGATACCTATAGATTACCCATCTATTTCTTATTCTATTTTACTGTAAGTTTTGAAATCATCAGGCAGGTAGTTACATCTTCCAGTGTTGATAGGAAAGTAATCCTGGGGTTAATTAGTGGTTACGTTTCTCTCGGTCTCATTGGTTTCTTTATTTTTTTAAGTATCGAAATGGCACATCCAAATTCTATATATGGATTGACGGGACTAGGTGATGATCAACGTGCAATATTTGATCAGATAATGTATTTTAGTTATATCACCCTACTTACCATAGGATATGGCGATTTACTTCCAGTTACTGCTTTGGCACAGAAAGCAAGCATATTAATTGGCATAATGGGACAGCTCTATTTGACCATAATTACTGCTACAATTGTGGGGAAGTTCATAGGGCAATGGTCTAACAAACGAGATTCAAAGAACCCAAAAGACAAGATTAGCGACAATGGCTAACTGGTGTCTTTTGAAGTAATACTTGATTTATCCAGGTATTCACTCGGAGAACATTTATATAATACCTGAAAACTGAAGGTTGCAGTATCATCCGGATTATCTAGATAAGTATCGTCTTACTCTTTACCACCAACAAGATTTCTAGCTAAATCATCTGTAAGAGTAAATGGAAATTCAAAGGGATTACCAAATCTTTACACTAGTCTATTTCTTCGGCCCTTTTTGTCGATGATACTGCCATTGCAACAATAGAAGAGGAAATATATCTAACCATTTTATTATTCTTTCTTAGCGCTGCTATATGAATTCTGAATTTCGCATCCTGAGCATCCTGAGGGGACACATGAAGATTCAGTGTTACTATTGATAAAGGGTTTTAAGATTTTATAAATGACATAAATGATCGTAGCGGCAATTATTATATATGTTATTATTTCCTGCATAACCTCTGAGCTTAAAAAAGGGATCCAATCTGATAAACCAATAAGGATACAATGTAGGCTGTTGCAGTTGTGTAGGCCATAGTAAATACGGCCCACTTCCATCCCCCAGACTCCTTTTTAATAGCAGCTATTGCCGCAATACATGGGAAGTAAATCAGTATGAATAACATAAATCCAAAAGCGATCAACGGTGTAAAAACTTTCTCACCTTTTTTGTCACCATAGTGATATTCATGTGTTTGTAGTTTGCTAACAAGGGTTTCTGAGTTTTCGTTTGCATTGGCATCAGCCTGATACAATACACCCATAGTACTGACTACAATTTCCTTAGCAGCCATTCCTGTGATTAGACTTACACCCATTTTCCAGTCAAAGCCTAAAGGTTTGATGGCAGGCTCAATAAAATGTCCCATTTTACCAATGTAGGAACCCTCGAAGCGCTCTACTTCTTTTTCCAATTCTATCTGTGCTATTGCTGCATCCCTTTCACTTTCGTTACTAATTGACGTTTCCGTATTTGCAATCAATTGATCATAATCTTTGGAGAAATTTATTTCTCGTGGAAAATATCCCAAGGCCCAAATTAGAATGGATGCTAACAAAATCACCCCACCCATTTTCAAGGTTTGAGGAGATTGATACCACACTATCATGTCAAATGAAAAACCAATCTGTATACGCTGCTGAAAGAGGTAATGAGGCATGGCAACTGGATGAACATAAAAAAAGGGAGGTGCTCAGCACCTCCCTTTTACCATATACCAATATTCTACTAATGCTGAATCAACACCTTAAACTCCTTCACTTCCTCTGCCTTGATGATCTTCACCATAACCAGGCCACTTGACAGTCTGGTGGTCTCGATCGTTACTTCTGTGCCGGATAAGTTATCCTTCCTCATGATTTCCTTACCCTCCATATTGAAGATACGTACCTCAGCTCCTGTAAAATCTTCATCCAGTATCCTGAATGAATGATCTGCAGGGTTGGGGTAGAGGATGGTGCCCTCCTTCTCCTCATCCGCACCAAGTACGATGGTTTCTTCTTCTGAAGTGTCGATTCGAGCACCTCCACAGTTCAAACCACCATCCGTGATGGTCCAGCCAAAACCACCGTCAGCTACGTGAGTAGTTAGAATTGTTCTACCAGTATCATCACAATATTGGATAGGAGGTGTGTCCATGTATATATTTTCTGGTATTCGAGTTTCTCCCGAGCTGGCATTTAATATTGCCCATCCGTTAAGCGTTGCACTGTAGTTTGATGGTGACATGTCACTATAGTAAAATAACCACCTCATGCCTGCTGATTGGATAGAGCTTATATCCCACTCGCTCAAATCTTGATCAAAATTCGAAGATCTTCTAAACATACCCGACATGAATTCTACATTACTGACATCCCATCCTGAAATATCCTCATTGAAAGGGCTATCAGAAAACATAGAGCTCATTTGCGTCACGCTTTCCGTGTTCCATGATGCTAGTCCGCTGTAGATATTGCAATCATCGAAAGTTCCATTCATTAATTCTACATTACTCACGTCCCATGAGCTGAGATCACCATTTAAAAGGCCTACATCTCTGAACATGTATGACATATTTTTTACCAAATCAAGATCAGGATTGTCAATAGCGGAGATCGTCAAATTATATACATTACTAAAGCCGCCGGTCATAATACGCCATTTATTGTCTCCCCATTGGGTGATTTCTCTGAGCCCATTTCGACTGGCAGAGGTGTAGCCAAAGCGAAGTGAAGGAAAGAGTCCATTTATTGAAACATCGTAGTAGTCCCGAGAGGGTAAAGTGATGACGGCATCATCGGTGAACGGACCTTCTGTTCCGTTTAAGTTAGAATCAGTTTGACTCTCCCAATACACATAAAAATTACTTGATTTGCTATCTGCTGGAATCACGAGCTCATCACCAAACCAAACGAATTCAAATGGAACAGTTATTGAATATGGGCAATAGTTTTGATCGCCAGAAATGTCCCAGGAGTACGTATTTTTCAGGATATCTCTAGCAGCTGAACCGTTACAGTAAACTAAACCTTCTACCCCCAATCGCATGGAAGATACTAACCCAGATTGCTGAGACCAACCAATCAAAGTGTTATCATAGTTATCGATTGATAAATTTGTCCAATTGAGCATATCATTCATAGAACTAACTCCAGAGACATCCCAGTGTGCTAAGTCAGCGTTTAGGGAGGTGGCACTATAGAACATTCTACCGAGACCATTGTAATTAAGATTAGTTAAATTAGGAGCATCTACTGCCAGGAGATTTACATTAATGCATGACCGGAAAGCATCATATAGAAACTTCCAAGAGGCATCACCCCATTGGTCTATTGACACTATTTTTTTAGTATCTGTGTATTCAGGTTTTGGACTACCCTGATTCGGAATTTGACGAATACCATCGATGATTCCAGAAACAGATAACTGATAAATACCCGCTAAATCAAAAGTCAAAATGTCTAGGTATTTAAAAGGACCATCCGTTCCTGAGTTAGCGGAATTTCCTACTTCTTCCCATGTAACCATATATTCACCGTAAAATGGAAGTATGATTTGATCATTGTTTGAAATATCAGGTATTGTTGTATCCCAAGTTGAAACAAAGGGAATTGAATTCGCACAACCTCCTTGATCCCCGTTAATATTCCAGCCAAAATCATTGATTAACTTGACTCTTGCGTCCTTTGAAGCTTGTGAGCAATAGTATTTTCCAAATGGATAAAAGTTCAAACCATTTAGATTCGATTGGGAGCTCCAACCAATAAGAGTAGATTCATAATTCGCCTGATTTATTGAAGAATAGCGAATCATTTCGTCCATGGTGGAGACGCTGCTGATGTCCCAGCCTCCAATGTTCTGATTAAAAGAAGAGGCTTGGTAAAACATATCTTTCATAGTGGTGACGTTTGACGTCTTCGTACCCCAGTTGATCGGACTATTAAAATTAATGGCATCTTTAAACATGCCACTCATATTGGTTACGCTGGAGACCTGCCATGAACTAATATCCTGATTAAAGGAACTCGCACCGTTAAACATATCACTCATGCTAATTACGTTTGATACGTTCCAACCACTGATGTCTTGATTGAAGATAGTGTTCCCCCAGAACATGCCCGACATCAATTCCACATTGGAAACGTCCCATGTACTGATATCCTGATTCATAGAATTTGCTGTTAGGAACATATATCGCATATCCGTAACATTGCTCAAATCAGGGTTGTCGCCGGCATTGATCACCAAATTGGGACATGCGCTAAAACCTCCATACATGGACACCCAAATGTTATCTCCCCAGCTTTCCACACTTGCTAGCTCGCTGGTACCAAATGATAGTCTAGGAAAAGTTCCCCAGATTTTGATTTCATACTGATTGTTAGTGGGTAAATTAATGGTTGCATCTCCATAAAAAGGACCATCAATAGCAGTATTTACCAAAGGGTTACTTAAATCAGTCCATTCCACCATGTAGTCATACCCAGAGCCTGACGTTTTAATGACGATATCATTATTGCTAACATTCCATCTAGTCACAAATGGAGTGGTATTTGGACATGCTTGATAATCTCCCGTTATGTCCCAAAGGTACGTATCTGTCAACGTTGTTCGTCCAGAAGCTCCAGAACAATACGCAAGATTGGATGCACCCAGGTCGACACCAATCTGAAGTGATGGTAGACTTGCCCAACCGGTAAGTAAGGCGTCATAGTTTGCCGATGATATAGACGTATTGGAAAACATAAAGTCCATATCCGTCACGCTGCTGACATCCCAGCCACCTAAATCCTGATCGAACGTACTTGCATTTGAAAACATGTAACGCATGCTCTGGACAGACCCTACTTGCCAGGTACCAATATTTCGGTTGAAGGCTGATGAACCATAAAACATTTGGCTCATAGTAGTTACACTTCCGAGTTTATTCGCCCATAATTCAATATTTCCATTGAACGCAGAAGCCCCTGAAAAAAGTGAACTCATACCAGCCACGTTATTGACGGCCCAATTACCGATATTCCGATTAAATGTGCTTGCTCCAGAAAACATTGCATGCATATTTTGAACATTTCTGACATCCCAAGTCGATATATCGTCATTAAAGAGGGATGCATACGAGAACATATAGCGCATGTCGAGTACGTTTGAAACTTTGGTGCCCCATTGACCAACGTTTCCAGTGAAGTCTGCAGCTAAATAGAACATGTAGCTCATGTCTTCTACGTTCTGAACGTCCCAACTACCAATGTCCTGATCGAAAGGAGTATATGAGAACATTCGAGACATATTCTTCACGTTAGTAACATCCCAGTGACCTATGTCTGAATTGAAATTTGACCCATGAAACATCCAAGAAAAATCTGTATCCACCCCTAAAATGGGATAGTCCAAGGCAGGAATTGTCAAGTTTTGACACCCTTTAAAGGCACTGTTCATTGACCGCCACTCCATGTTTCCCCACTGCTCAACAGAAAGGATCTTGTCTTTATCACCAGAGTTATTGAAATAAATCTGAGGAAAAGTCCCAGAAATTTCCACTTGATAGATGCTCCCATTTTCTAAACCGGTTATAGTGTAATTTCCATTTTGTCCAGAGATCGAACCATCACCAACAGATGGATTTGTTTGATTTGTCCAGACAATATCATAACTATACCCTGATCCAGTAGTTGGAATAGTAATTTGACCATCTGTAGTGCTCCAAAGTGTGATAAAAGGGATGGTGCATGTCGGGCACGATCTAGCAAAGAAATTTCCATCTGTCGCTGCACTTACACTAAATCCCGGTGAATCAGCTGTTAGTTTCAATGAAGTTATAACTTCATAAGACTTGCCAACATATTCGTTTCGAGTGGCGACATCCACCACTTCTACATCCTGCGCTTGAATACACCAAGCAAACAGAATGGACGGTAGTAAAAAGAGTAGTCTTTTCATATCTCTAATTTTTAGTTATGATAAAGACCCTTACTTGTTCTCTATTTTGTTGACCTGCAGCTGTAGCTTCTCCAGCTGTTTGTTTTGCTCAATCAGGTGGAGAGTGAGTTCTTCGATTTTCTTTAGCAGAACAGCATTCATATCACCAACATTGATCCCGTTTTCTTCGACTTCTTTTGCAGAAGGTACGTCTGGCAGATGTTGGTTTTCCTTGATAAATGTTTCGACTTGGTTTAATGGTTTTAGATCGTAATCTTTTGCAAATACAAAATCAGGCCAAGGCGATGATGAGGTAACATTAACTTCAGTGAAGTAAGAATTACCATCAACATACAATATGCCATCAGGATCTGAATGGGTACTAGCTTGCCCAATTGTGACCGCATTAGTGACTTTTAGCCCATCAAACTCAGGAGTGATCCATTTCATGTTATTTGTTGAGATCAATGCCCCCCAACCATCTGTTGCATGGTAGTATGAAATTGCACTACCATTACCACCAGTAAAGTATTGGTATATTCCATTGCCCGTATCAAGATGAACGTTTTTATCAAAATAAACCATACCGTCAATTAGAGTTGTAGGAACTTCATTATTATTCAGAATAAGTTTACCCATGATTCTGGTGTCACCGTTTACATCTAAGTCATAAGATGGTGTACCGTCTCCAATTCCTACATTTCCAGTACTATTTACAATAAACTTACTTCCGCTTGATCCGACAAAGAATTGTCCATCAACTCTAAGAAGATTGGAAAGATACGTGCCGCTTGAAAAAGCATTTCCGGGGTTTAATCTTAACCAGGTATCACTGAATCTAATGGCTTCTTTACCATCACCTGAGTACTTAGTGCCTGTGGCATTTACGTTACCATTAGCTAACACATCAGCATTGAAGGTTAGATCATTAGTACTAAAATTTCCCCAAATAAGCGGTGAACCAGTAGCTGAATTATCTATATAAAGTTCGTTTGATCCTGATTCATTGTATCCAGCTTGATAGCCAATGAACACATTGGCATCCCCATTGTTATTGTTTCCAGCTTGCCGGCCAATAAACACATTATTATCACCTGTTTTTAAGCCATTAGCATCAGAATTTCCTGCACTAGCACCTACGAGAACGTTTCCAAATCCCGATGTGACCGATTTCCCCGTATTATAACCAATAAGAACATTTTCATAACCAGAGGTATTTCTATAACCCGCATATCTTCCAGAAAAGGTGTTATTGTTCCCTGTGGTATTGGCATATCCAGCTTTATGACCAGTAAAGGTATTGGCATAACCTGAACTGTTATAGTAGCCTGCTCTATAGCCGGAAAAGACATTGGAATGACCATTGGTATTATTTTTGCCAGATTGGGCTCCTAAAAAAATATTATAACTTCCTGAATTGGTTTCGTTACCTGCATAATAGCCAAAGCCCGCATTATAAGTTCCAGAGGTAACATTGGTCAAAGCTCCAGTTCCATCATTTGTATTTGTTTGCCCTATCATATCAGTATAGGCAAGCAATAGCAATAGTAGAATTGCAGCATTTCTATTCTGCCCTATAATTGTACACGCATTAATTTTTAAGATTCGTTTCATAATTAAAGTAGTTTAGTTTTAGAGTTTGTTTCGTTAGTATCCTTTTCCTTTATTCCAATGGAGAGGAATTGTCAACATATGTAAGCCAGGTATGTAACTGTTACACACCTAGTTCAAAATATTGAACCATCCAAAAAGTAAAAATAAATTAATGTGATGAAAAGAAAAAAACCCTGATGTGTATTTTACTTTTTTCTGATCTTGATCAGTTATATGATAGTATAAAAGTAGTACTGCTATGGCATCAAATTGCGTCTCACAATATTCAGTGCTACAATAGCGCTGAGTTGGATATTGAGCTTGCGGTCTTTTGCGAAAATGAATTTCTTCGCAAAGGTATTATTAGCGTCGCTGTAGGCAATCCAGATGGTTCCAACAGGTTTGTCGGGAGTTGCTCCGCCAGGGCCAGCAATACCACTAAGAGAAACACCAATATCGGTGTTGAATACTTTACGGATGTTTCTAGCCATCTGAATCACCACTTCTTCACTCACGGCACCTTTTTCTGTTAGTAGCTTATGATCTACTTTGAGGGCCTTTTCTTTGATCTCATAGGAGTAGGCGACATACGATCCTTGAAAATAATCTGAGCTTCCGGGAATTGTTGTGAAAAGGTGGGATAAATATCCGCCAGTGCAACTCTCAGCACAGGATATGGTTTTGCCCTGCTCTCTAAGTAGCTGGCCCACACGCTCCTCTAAAGAAATATTCTCAGTTGCGTAAATGTATTTTTGGATAAGAGGTATGCACTTCTGTATTTGCTCGTCGGCATCAATTTCTAATTGTTTCAAATCTTCACCAATTGCCGTTAGTCGAAGTTTGACCTGAGCAAGGCTTGGAAGGTAGGCCAGCTTCATATGTGATGGAAGATTTGCTTCCCAGGATTCTAACTTTTCTGCCAACGTTGATTCGGCAATTCCGCCTGTTTTAAGAATTCTGTGGTGAATGTTACCTGTAACAAATCTGGCTTTCAATTTTGGGAGCACTTCTTTTTCCATAATCCCCTTCATTTCAAAAGGAACCCCTGGCATGGAGATAAAAATGGTATCATTTTGCTCCAACCAAATACCCGGGGCAGTTCCAAGTTCATTGGTTATCTTGGCGGCACCTACAGGCTGTATTGCCTGACCTCTGTTTAACTCACTTAATTCCCAACCCGAGCGAGCGTAGAGCTCAGTAAGCTCAGTGAGAGCTTCTTCATTCATTTCTAATTCCACACCAAAATATTTTGCAAGGCAAGGCTTAGTAAGGTCATCGTTTGTTGGTCCGAGTCCTCCAGTGATCAAGATAATATCAGCTCTGGTTTCTGCCTCTGCAAAGGCAGCCAAAATATGATTTTCCAGATCTGGAATCGTAGTTTTGCGAATGACCTTTATACCTAATTGGTCTAGCTCACCACTAATCCAGTGTGAGTTGGTGTCAAGAGTTTGGCCATACAAAATCTCATCTCCAATAGTAATGATCTCGGCTTTAGCAGACATATAGAAATACGGATGTTTTCAAAATAATCCGCTAATTAAGGTAGATTAGCTACAACATTCAAATTTCTTCGATATGCGTTCTCTTTTCCTTCTTATAACGACCTGTTGCTTGGTCGTTTCTACCTCGGGCCAAATTAGTAAGACTCTTAAAAAAGCTCAAGATGAGGTCGATAAAGTAAAAGAAGAGTCTGGGGTAGGTGGGCTTTCTAAAGAAGAGATAGTTGCCGGCTTGAAGGAGGCATTGGTGAAAGGAGCAAGGAAAGGATCGGATAAAGCCTCAAAAGTGGATGGGTTTCTAAAGAATCCTGATATTAAAATACCATTTCCCAAAGATGCTAAAAAGGTGGCCGTTGCATTGGAGAAGATAGGGATGGAAAAGGATGTGGAAAGGTTTGTAAAGACCTTGAATAGGAGTGCAGAAATGGCAGCTGCCGAAGTTAAACCCATTTTTGTTGATGCCATTAAGGTAATGTCTGTTAATGATGCAGTGGGAATCCTGAATGGAGAAGACAAACGAGGTGCTACGAACTATCTCAAAAATTCATCTTCAAATGAATTAAGGGAAAGAATTGGCCCCCTCATCTCTAAAACTCTCGATGAAACTGATGCCACTAAATATTATAAAGCACTGATAAAAAAGTATAATAAACTTCCGTTCGTAACAAAGAAAAATGCGAATCTGGACGAATATGCAACTCAGAAAACCTTAGATGGCCTGTTCTTCCTTGTAGGTGCGGAGGAAGAAAAAATTAGAGATAATCCAGCTGCTCGCACCAGTGACCTATTGAAGAAAGTGTTCA
>JAAEPI010000143.1 GCA_024232835.1 Cytophagales bacterium | reverse complement strand
CTAACTGGGACAAGCTAAATCATGATTTATGTCATACAAATTGGGATGCTATGCTCAACTGCACTGAACCAGAAATTGGATGGAAAAAGTTTAAGGATAGACTATTTGGTCTTGCTGATAAATACATTAAAAAGGCTACTATTAAGACGGATGGTCAGGACCCTTGGTTTGATTCTGAGTGTCATGATGCATGGCGAACCAAAATTAGGTTACATAAGAAACGGAAAAGAAGTGATGAGGATTACCTCAAATTTTCACTTTCCAGGAAAAGTTTCCAGAATTTGGTTGCCCAAAAGATGCGAGATACTCTAAATGAAGATGATGATTGTGCCTTGATTACTAAGAAGTTCTGGACGTTTGTTAAGGCTAAGTCGGGAAGCCAGAGGATACCAGAGTTTGTCAGCCATAATGGTGTCATCCGAAGTTGCCCGGAGGATCAAGCTAACTTGTTCAATGGGTTCTTCTATGAACAATTTTCGGATGCATCAACATATGATATCAGTATTGACTACTCTGGTGACTCACGCTTTGATATTGACTTTGATCACAGGAACATTCGCAAACTTCTTGCCAGCATCAATTCTAACAAAGCACATGGGCCTGATGGTATACATGGCAAATTACTCAAAAATTGTGCAGTTGGGCTTGCATATCCTTTATCTATATTATTTAGGGTCTGTTATAACACGGGTAGCATACCAGAGGAGTGGAAACTGGGTCACATTGTGCCAATCTTTAAGAAAGGGAATAAACATGAAGT
>JAAEPI010000142.1 GCA_024232835.1 Cytophagales bacterium | reverse complement strand
TTATTGGGGTATCCACTTTACTAAGGTAAGCACTATATGTTGTGCCCTTTTGCTTTTCGTCCTCTGACGTGTAAGATCATATTATCATAGGTACTTGGTTCAACCTGGACAGCATTTTGGAGGAGGCGGTAAAAAAGTTTCCCTCGGTATTTTGATGTTCTACGATTAAATCTAAATGTAAATTCATCGAGATAATATGGCAAGTGTTCATGGCTTACGGCACCCTGATGAGTTCCCAATAGCCAGCGTTTTAAGAGCGAAGCCACTCGATGAACAAGAGGCAACGAATTTTCGCCAATATACGATCCTTCTTTTTTTATGACATGCTTATATCCCAAAGAAGACAACTGATTATAACCAAGCCAGGCATCCGTCCTTATAATGCTGCCAGGGTCAATGCTATCTTGAATAAAACCGTTGAGGCTATCAGAAGAGGCATCGGGAATATGGGAAAGGCGAATACGTCCAAACCCAATTCCTTTATCCTCGACAGCAATCACTACCAAGGCTTTGCCTGCCGCTCCTCGTCCTCTTTTGCCCGGTTTGCCACCACCAATATAGGTTTCATCAACCTCTACCTCATCAGACAATCTGTCTCTGCCAGGCCTGACCATAGCTCGACGCAACTTATGAAGCCAAGACCACGCTGTTTGATAACTACCCAAGCCGAGCATCCTCTTCAAATCTAAGGCACTAGCACCATTTTTTTGTCCTGTCACCCACCATATCGCCCTAAACCACAAACTCAAGGGCTTATGGGTGTCTTTAAAAATTGTCCCAGTTATTACAGACATTTGAAAATTACAACGAGTACATTGAAACAATGCCTCTCCAACAGGCCAAGCTTTCCCGTTGCCACAACGGGGGCAACGAAAACCATTTGGCCAACGCAATTTAAAAAGATAATCTCTGCATGCTTCCTCCGTGGAAAAGCGTGCCTCAAATTCTTCCAAGGTCTTGGGGTAATCTTCCATAACCTCGGATACTATATATTGAGGGTACCTTAGTCAAGTGGATACCCCAATTAAATTAAAATAATGGAAATATTACCATAACAGATTATTAGTCGATTAAGTGCTTTCTTACATCTATTTAAGAAAATAGTATTATTATATTTTCAAGAAAATAACAACAGGTTCTACGCTGATTATAAACAGTCCAAACTATTAAGCAAGTACAATCAACACT
>JAAEPI010000141.1 GCA_024232835.1 Cytophagales bacterium | reverse complement strand
TGTCATGTGGACTGGGATGCTCTGCTCAGCTGCACTGAACCAGAAATTGGCTGGAGAAAATTCAAGGGTAAACTATCTGAGATAACAAACAAGCATATAAAAAAAGCGTGTGTAAAATCAGATGGCCAGGATCCATGGTTTGACTCTGAATGTTACGATGCATATCGCAATAAAATTCGATTGCATAAAACTAGGAATAAGAGTGACAATGATAATCTAAAATTTTCTATTGCAAGAAAAACTTTTAATATACTAGTAGCCCAGAGAATGCGTGATACCCTCAATGAGGATGATGATCACGCACTAATAACCAAAAAGTTCTGATCATTTGTCAAGCAGAAGTCAGGTAGTTCAAGGATACCCGAATTTGTCAGCTATAGGGATGTTATCAGGAGTAATCCTGAAGATAAAGCCAAATTATTCAATGAATACTTCTTTGAACAGTTTTCTGATCCATCATCCTATGATATAAATATCGATTTTTCCACCGATACACGCTTTGATATCGATTTTAACCATAGGAAAATTCGAAAACTGTTGACTAAGATAAACTCTAACAAAGCCCATGGCCCTGATGGGATACATGGCAAACTTCTCAAAAATTGTGCAGTTGGGCTAGCATACCCTTTGTCTCTTTTATTTAACTTGTGCTATAATACTGGAAGCTTACCTGAGGAGTGGAAGCTGGGACACGTGGTGCCGATCTTTAAGAAGGGAAATAAACATGACGTATGTAATTATAGACCCATCTCCCTCACAAGTTTAGTTGCTAAAACCTTAGAACGTAT
>JAAEPI010000140.1 GCA_024232835.1 Cytophagales bacterium | reverse complement strand
TTACCTCCTTTGTGGGACCCTTTGCCACCTCTCACGTCATTCTCTGAACTCAACTCTCGTCCATTTATATCATAATAGGTCTGAGACTGCTCACCAACTGACGCTCCCTTTTCATGCCTCATTTCAACTTCATAACCTAGATCAGTCGCAAGTAGTGCTTTGGATACAAAATCTTCCGTGTACACCTCGGCAATCGTAGTAACAGCCTCTGTCGGCAGGGCACTCACATCTATTTCCTGCTTATCCGCTGCTGACTGAATAGCCGCAATTAATTCCGAATCACTTATCTCAGGATCCATCCCATCTTCTTGGCAAGAGTACATCATTCCAAGAGATATTAAAATGACCAATTTTGTTGTCAACAATTCTAACTTTTTCATTCTTATATGTTTTAAATGTTTCATTATTTGCCCTTACACCGCATTGGTCGATGGACACCCTACCTTTTGAATAAAAAATATTTTTTTGAGAAATGCTGACAAGTATCTAACTGGTGGCATAGTAGTAGATAGTTCAAAATCAAGTTGTTACTAATTGAACTTTTCTCTGATAATTAACCTACCGAATTTTCACTTCCTCGTATCGCTATTGGCCTCTATTTCAGTTTATAACAATTAGATTATTAATTATGATCCTATAATTAAAAGTGAGTATTGGGTAGTTCAAGACAAATAATCTTCTTTTTTCAGTGCTACCTCAAAAACAGCAACTCCCTATACTTCACCAATGGCCAATCTTCATCATCAACAAGAAGCTCTAGCTTATCAACGGAATAGCGAAGATCATCAAAGTACTTTTCCTTCACATTGTCGCAATACTCAATTGCTTTTTCTCGAGCATTGTCAATCGTATTAATTCGTTTACGCTCTTCGGTCATCTCCTTAGTCAGCTTCCTGATTTTACTGATATGACCAGAGACCTCCTCGATGGTCTTCTTAATTTCAGATGCATCTATTCCAAGGTTCGTCAAACCAGTGGCATTCTGAATCAGCTTGTTTTGATAACTGATGGCTGTCGGAATTATGTGATTTAGCACAAGATCCCCCATCATCCTGGAATCCACCTGCACCTTCATAATGTAGTTCTCCAGTTTGATTTCGTGACGTGCCTGTATCTCCAGCTTGTTAAATATTTTGTGCTTTTCGAAAAGCTGTACTGCCTTTTCATTAGTTGTAAAATCCAATGATTTTGGAGTGTTTTTCACGTTTGAAAGTCCGCGCTTCTTAGCTTCGTTCACCCAGTCGTCAGAGTATCCGTCACCCTCGAATCTTATGGCCTTCGACTCCTTTATGAACCCTCGAAGCACTTCTAGAATGGCAAGTCGTTTCTCTTTTCCATCGTCCATAAGTTTAGTGACCTTTTTATGAAATGCGCCCAATTGATCTGCGACTATAAGATTTAGAATCATCATTGGGTTGGATACATTCGCATCTGAGCCCACCGCTCGAAACTCAAACTTATTTCCCGTAAAGGCAAAAGGAGATGTACGATTTCTATCCGTATTGTCGAGAATAATTTCAGGAATTTGATCGATCCCCAATTTCATATAAAGGTTCTCACCTTTCGCTAATTCAATGTCTCCAGTAGTTTCCAACTGGTCAAGCACTTTGGTCAATGTTGAGCCAATAAAGGCGGAAATAATGGCCGGAGGTGCTTCATTTGCTCCCAGACGAAAATCATTTCCTGCCGAGGCAATGCTTCCTCTTAGTAGGTCGGAATACTCGTGGACTGCCTTGATGGTCGTCACAAAAAAAGTAAGGAACATCAAATTATCTCGGGCGCTACTCGATGGCTGAAAAAGGTTGACTCCCGTATCTGTCACCAGGGACCAGTTGTTGTGCTTGCCGTTTCCGTTTAGGCCGGCAAATGGTTTCTCGTGAAAAAGTACTTTCAGTCCATGCTTGTTGGCCACCTTGTCCATCACGTCTTTGAGCAATTGATTTTGATCAGCGGCCTGATTGGCCTCACAATACATTGGAGCAGCTTCGTACTGCCCAGGAGCCACCTCGTTATGACGGGTCATCAACGGAATGCCCAACTTGTGCGACTCAATCTCAAAGTCCTTCATGTAGTCATAAATCCTTGTTGGAATTGATCCAAAATAATGATCATCTAACTGCTGACCTCTGGCAGGATTATGCCCAAAAACGGTGCGACCACACATAACTAAATCTGGCCTAGCGGTAAACAATGCCTTGTCTACAAGAAAATACTCCTGCTCCCACCCTAACGAGGCATCAACCTTGGTCACATTCCTATCAAACAATTTGCAAACTTTCACAGCTGCCTTGTCTACAATCTCAAGTGACTTTAATAACGGGGCTTTATAGTCCAACGCTTCACCCGTGTAGGCCACAAAAATGGTGGGCACACAAAGTGTCTTTCCATAAATAAATATGGAAGAAGATGGATCCCAAGCAGTGTAGCCTCGAGCCTCAAATGTGCTTCGAATTCCCCCGTTTGGGAATGACGATGCGTCTGGTTCTTGTTGCACAAGTGCCGAACCTCGAAAATTTTCTATCCCCTTGCTAGGATCATAAAAGGAGTCGTGTTTTTCAGCAGTTGCTCCCGTCAATGGTTGAAACCAATGTGTGTAGTGCGTGACTCCACGCTCCAAAGACCAATTCTTCAATGCCGAAGCAACGGCATCTGCAGTCTCCATGTCAATCTTTTTTCTATTCTTGATCGTATCTACGACTCGTTTGAAGACCTCTGGCGATAACGTCGCTTGCATTTGCTCTTTTCCGAAAACCAAATCACCGTAGTAATCCGATATTCGTTTCGAAGGGGCTTCTACCTCCACCTTCTCTCTTGATTGGACTAAATTGAGGGCATTAATTCGGAGAAGAGCCATTATTTTTTAATGTTAAGTTTGTTTTGAGGGTAAAAATAATCACTTTACGTAAATGAGCTTAAAATGAGCTTATTATTTATCCACATTTTCTTGTTTTATTGTAAATCGTTACTGTTCACGTTTCAAAAATTATATAAATGAACACATTTTATGAAAAGGAGGTAAAAAGCGGTTGCAGACATTTGGATGAAGTGGAGTCCAAGCACTGTGCGAAGGTATTGCGACATGAAGTTGGGAATGAAGTTTTGATAATGGACGGCCAAGGCGGATTGTTCAATGCGCGTTTGATTCAGGTTCACA
>JAAEPI010000139.1 GCA_024232835.1 Cytophagales bacterium | reverse complement strand
ATTAATTGTCAACCTGTATAATTTCACCAACAGTTAGTCTCTGCACACAAAGCATAGCACTGTCCAAACATATAGTAGGGTCATAATGTGAGGTTCTGTGACCATCCTCTGGCAAGGATGGTTTGATGATTGATTTGACCTCTATGGACCCTTTAGAAAAGATTTAGCCCCCATGTCCCTCCCAAAAATCCCGGGCTTTTTTTCTAGAGGGCCAAATTCAAAATGGCGCCCGGCGCCATCTCTAAAAAATTACTTTTGATCTGGATGACATAGAATCATGTATGAAGGCACTTTTTCATACAAGTCAACCATGAGGATTCCAAATCTGACATCATTTTGATATTACAACTTTGTTTTGACAGCGAAATTCAAGATGGCTGCCATCTAGTACAGTGGTTCTCAACCTTTTTAGACTGTGACGCCCCAAAACATATTTGGACAGGGGACCCCCCAATTTGTGTGACTCCGTTCCACATATAGGCTAGATATTGAGAAAATAGCTGTGCCTTCATGCATGATTCTAGGTCATCCGGATCAAAAGCTATTTGATTTATTTCATATCAATCAAGTGAATAATTCATGTACATATAAAGTGTCAGTGACAGCTTGGATGATCTACCTCAATAAGGCCATTACAAAATAAAATGTATGCTGATTTGTGTTCAGATATGTATATCCCAAGTCCTGAGTGTACTATGGAGTGATAGTGGCTTTTATGCTTAGGAAATTATGAATAATCCATATGCAATACACCATACATAGAGTATATTGACAAATACTTCATGTTTTAAAAGAGCAAAATGGTAACATGTCTGTTTTCTGTTCTACTTTGGGCTTTAACCTAGATGACATGTTGGCTACCTAACCACTTAATTTATTGATTGCTCATTATTTCTTATTTGTGGGTGTGGTCCTTTGTTTAAAACATGTCTGCCTGCCTTCCCTCTCACACACACTCAAAAAGTCTTTCAAAAACATTAAACAACAGCATGTGGAAATCCCATTGGCTTTGGAGGGATACAGCTGTCAAAGTAGCCTATAAGTCATCAAGACTATACTGGGTACTATTAATCAGCCATTACTTCAAACATTATTCCTACATTACTCATGTAACCTTATTGTAAAGTGTTACCATTTTCCCTTATATAGTAAGTAAGAGGTCCATTCCTGGAGAAAAGTGGGGCTTTAAGGCCGGCACCCTCCCCCTGCCCTCTTCTTTTCCAGTGAAGTCTATTTTCATGTACCACAACCGTATACTACACCCCCTTTCTCCATCAATCCCACCCCTCCATCAACCCACATCCCCCTACTCCCTTACTCCCCAACTCCTTCAGCTGAGGGAATATTTACATGCGAGCTGGTGACTCATTCATTAAGTATATACTATAGCCAAAGCATCGACCAATCAAAGGCCTCTGTAAGATCAGGAGGGTGCCAGAGAACATATCGTTTAGGGGCGAGAGATCAGATCCATCAGGAATT
>JAAEPI010000138.1 GCA_024232835.1 Cytophagales bacterium | reverse complement strand
CGTCTGCCAGCCCAGTAGAATTGAGATAGTTTCGCAAACTGGTGCGGCCAGCAATGAAGTTCATGGCGTCAACCCAGCGCAAATGGGGACTTTTCACACTGAACAAGCTTGAGCGAGTAAATGAGCATAATGTAAGTTCATAATTGATTTCCCTTACATTAGGTATCGACTGTGCTTCTTCACCAGTTCAATTTTTCCATCCAGCTCGCAAATTGTAGAAAAAAGGCCGGCTTGCTTTAGTATCTAAAATATACCATAGAAAATTAACTATTAGCCAAAGACGCGGGTTCGATTCCTGTCATGGACTTTTTCCATCTCTCCCTTTCCTGTACAGGAAACGCGAAAAGGAACGTGCGTGCTACTATACCTCCATATCATAGTTGCCAGAATTCCAACCAATCAGAGTGTAGCATCCAATAAAGGCATACAGATCGTCGCGCGCCTTGCGAATTCTCTTCACCAGGAACCCATTTCGCTTGTTTGCCTCTTCCATATAATCTAGCTGACCAAAAATTTTCGCAAACCGGTGCCTATGTAGCGAAT
>JAAEPI010000137.1 GCA_024232835.1 Cytophagales bacterium | reverse complement strand
TTTCCCGGAGGAGCCAAAGATGAATCATACAAAGGGTATACGTTTGTCACACCCCAATATGCTATATGGTATACAAAAGGCATCGCGGTTCTGTTCAAAAAGAGTACTATCAGTAACTGGAATGGAATCAATTCCCTCAAAGGGAAAAGCATTGTTTCCGCCAGAGGAAGCAATCATATCCGAGAGCTTGAGAAATATGGAGAGAAATTGTCTTCTGAAATTAAGAACGCCTATGAACACCGAACCCCTGAAGGAGCGTTAAAAATCGTAATGGCTGATCGCATTGATGTCTATATATCGAGCATTGAGTTGATGGAAGTCGCCTTGAACGCTCAGAAGAAAGCATTCAATGCCGCTGAGTATCAGATTGAATTCCTTGGGCGACAAAAATTCTACCCATTATTTCAACACACAGAAAGAGGAAAACAGCTTGCTGAGATTTTTGACAAAGGTATGCGACAATTCTATCAAAGTGGCCATTTGACGACATGGTTTAAAGAAAGCCCATATGCTGCTTTTGAAAATATTGATACTGAGTTAATGAAAAAATAGGGGTAGGGGAGCGGTAATGGAAGAACGATAATTTGTTAGGAATGAGGATGAAATAAATTCCCTGACCATCCGTAAAACGTGATTCTTGAAACGTGAATTCACGCATCACGTTTCAAAGATCACAATTGGGAAGTTATTTTGTCTTTGATCCTTACAGAACTTATGAAGTTTAGTAAGTAGCTACCATAATCAACCTCTTTGGGCGCTGAGATTACATCCACGGGTCAACAAAAAGACATTATCATTATTATCGGCGTTTCCACGGCATACTACCTGGCTATGCAAGGGCGGTCTGTGACGCTGATTGAGAAGGATGATATCGGAGCGGGCGATTCGCATGGCAATGCCGGTTTGATTGCCAATGGATTTGCA
>JAAEPI010000136.1 GCA_024232835.1 Cytophagales bacterium | reverse complement strand
TTCGCACAGAATAGACTTAGTAGGTGAGTCGTTAAGAAAAGGAATATTGAAAAATGAATGAAATTTAATGCTATAATTGCAGGTCTTCTAAAGTGGCACCATTACTCCGAAATCACTGGCATGGTCACTCCGAAATAGCCACAGTTTCGACAATGGGCGACCAAGGTACTGAAAGAGTTTGCTATCAAAGGGTTTGTGCTAGACAAGCAGCGATTAGAAAATGGAGCCTATTTGAACGAAAATTATTTTGATGAGCTTTTGGCTGAAGTAAGAGAAATAAGGCTCAGCAAAAGAAAGTTCTACCAAAAGGTAACTGACATTTATGCTACAAGTTTGGATTATAATAAAGACGCAAAAACAACAAAGATATTTTTCTCAAAAGTGCAAAACAAGTTGCATTACGGCATTCACGGACATACAGCAGCCGAGTTGATTTATAACAGAGCTAGTAGTAACAAAGAAAAAATGGGGCTAACCTCCTGGAGGAATAGCCCGGATGGTAAAATATTAAAAACAGATGTTGCCATTGCTAAAAACTACTTGGTCAAAGATGAATTAGAATCATTGGGGCGAATTGTGAATGCATATCTTGATTTAGCAGAAGAACGAGCCAAGCGAAAAATCCCCATGACCATGCAAGATTGGGTAAAACGACTTGACCAGTTTTTAGAATTTGAGGAAAGAGAGATACTACAAGATGCTGGAAAAATATCCACAGAAATAGCTAAGAATAGAGATGAAACGGAGTTTGAAAAATATCGTGTTATCCAAGACCATTTCTTTGAAAACGATTTTGATAGATGAATAAAAAAACAGTTGAAAGGAAAAGAATAGTTGTGAGATGAACACCAGCGAAATACTCATATACAAAAATGAAGAAGGCACCATCAAAGTGGATGTTCGGATAGAGGAGGAGACTGTCTGGCTTTCACAGGCTCAAATGGCGGTGCTTTTTCAGACAACAAAGCAAAACATCAGTTTGCATATTAAAAATGTTTTCGAAGAGGGTGAGTTGGAAGAAAACTCAACTGTCAAGGAATACTTGACAGTTCAAAAAGAGGGTACTCGTGATATTCAGCGTGATATAAAATTTTACAATCTTGACATGATCATCTCCGTAGGGTATCGGGTCAATTCCATACGTGGCACACACTTCAGGATTTGGGCAACCCAAAGGTTAAGGGAATACATCATCAAGGGTTTCGCATTGAATGATGACCGTTTCAAGTCAGGTAGTTCCATGAATTACTTCAACGAACTGCAAGAGCGCATTCGTGAGATACGCATTTCTGAGCGTTTTTTCTACCAGAAAATCAAGGATATTTACACAACCAGCATTGATTACAATCCCAAAGATGAAAAGACGATACAGTTTTTTAAAATCATTTAGAACAAATTGAATTGGAAGCAAGCTTGGCGGAAATTGAAGACGATATTAAGAAATTGAAAAAATAGTATGTCAAACCAAACAAAAATAAGCTGCCCCAACTGCGGCACGTCAATAGACGTTCAGGATATATTGTCTCATCAGTTAGAAGATGAAATCAAACAAAAATATCAATCTCAGATAGCTGAGGAAAAGAAGAAGTATGAAGCAGAGTTCGAAGGGTTAACTAAAGCCAAGGAGGAATTTGAACAAAAGAAAAAGCAGGAAAATGAACTGTTTCAAGAGCGACTTGAAAAGCAGCTCAAAGATGAAAAGGCAAATATTGAGGAGAAATTAAAATCAAAATTGCAAGAGGAACAATCCGAGCAAATGAAAACTCTGCAAACTGAGCTGAATGAAAAGTCTGAAAAAGTAAAAGAGCTGAATCGAACCAAAGCGGAGATAGAAAAGCTAAAGAGAGAGAAAGGGGAGTTGAAAGAAGAGGCGGAGGCTGTCGCTCAGAAAAAACTCAATGAAACACTCTTTGCCGAAAGGGAGAAAATAAAAAAGACAGAGGAAGAACGAAACGAGTTGCGTTTCAAGGAGCTTCAAAAGCAGCTAGAAGATCAAAAGAATCTTACTGAAGAGATGAAACGCAAACAGGAGCAGGGCTCCATGCAATTGCAGGGCGAAGTGCAGGAACTGGCCATCGAAGAGTGGTTAGCAACTCAATTTCCTTTAGACACTATTGAGGAAATCAAGAAAGGGGCGAGGGGTGCGGATTGCTTGCAGGTCGTGAATACCCGCTCTCGCCAGAATTGCGGCATCATCTATTACGAAAGCAAGCGAACCAAAGAATTTCAACCCAGTTGGATAGAAAAATTCAAAGCAGACATGCGAGACAAAGAGGCCAATGTTGGCGTATTGGTCACCGAAGTGATGCCCGGCGATATGGACAGAATGGGACTGAGAGATGGCGTGTGGATTTGCGATTTTGAGGAATTTAAAGGGCTTTGTGCTGTGTTGCGAGAATCCATTGTTCAGCTCAGTATGGCCATGAGTACCCAAGAGAACAAAGGCGACAAAGTGGAGATGCTTTATGAATACTTAACGAGCAATACCTTCCGTTTGCAGATCGAGGCTATTGTAGAGGGATTTTCTCAAATGAAAATTGACTTGGATGGTGAAAAGAGATCGATGCAAAGGATATGGAAACAGCGGGAAAAGCAAATAGAGAAAGTAATGATCAACACCGTAGAGATGCATGGCTCCATCAAAGGAATAGCGGGCAATGCTATCCAGCCTGTGAAAGCATTGGAACTGCCGGGTGAGACGAATGAAGATGAACAATCCGAGTTGTGATCAATAACAGACATCACAAACGGTATTGACTGGCCTACGGAAAAGACCTTGGGTAGATATAGCATTAGTCCAGATAATGTTGCTCAGCTGGCATGGAATAAAGTTCCTTTAAAACTCGTGTTATTTTACCACGATGGGGAGCTAGTTGATGAAGCGGTGCAGGATGAGAAGATGAAGGAACTGATGAGCCTTTGAAAAAAAAGCTCTGAACCCGACGATGCGAGATCAGAGCTTTTTATTTGAGTCGTCTGATTACTTCTTTTTCAAAAATTCCTCTTTCGAAGGAAGTTCAATGGTTCCCAGACTTTTGGATTCCATATACTTTGTCATTTTGGCTACACGCTTTGATTTGATCTTAGCAAAATCCGTTTTGGCTTTATTGAAACGCTCCATGATCAATTCCATGTTCTCCAATTCAGATGAAGAAGGAGCTTCATAGCTTCCAGCAATCTTGCTATAAATATCTGCCATCTTACCTCTAAGTTCAGGTTCTCTGGAGTCGACGTAGTTATCACCAGCGGTCACCACAAGTGTCTCCTTCAACGCATTAAGTTCGTTGAGTACAGGAGTGGCCACTTTGCTACCTCCAGCCTTTTTTACTTCCTCAGCTTTCAGCAGAATTTCATCCAATTCATACACCATGTACGCCAGCTCCTCTAAATCGTTGAATAACTTCTTGGTGGCGTCATTATTAGATTTACGCTCCGCATCAGTTATCGTCGAGTTGGGATCATTTTGCAAAGTGACAGTGGTTTCATATGTCTGTTTGCCTTTGGTCATGACCACCTTGTAATCTCCTGCCAGCACCCTAGGAGATGTGAATCCCCCGAAAGCTAGACTTTTACCTTTTGCCATTTTAGGTTGCTTGGTTAATCCATTCCATGTTACCACATTAATACCTTTGGATTTTCCAGGTGTAATTTCTATCAGCTTCTTTCCGTCCTTATCCTGAATTTCCATATTCATCTTACCAAAGATGTGTTTCTTTTTCAGGTAGTAAACGATCTGCGCATTGCTGGAACTATTCCTCCCAACAAACTGCCTTTCAGTTGACCCACCACCAAATCCATTGGCTTCTCTCATGATTCCAGGTTTCACATCAAAAAAGTGAATGTCCTTCGCCAATACCTCTTGATTAATCTGGCGCAAAGGACTGATATCGTCAAGGATGATTACTCCTCGTCCGTGAGTACCCATTACAAGATCATTGGTTTTTTTCTGAAGATCTATAAAATGAACTGCCGTGGCAGGCATGTTTTTAGTGAAGCGGCTCCAGTTCATTCCACCATCAATCGTAACATAGAGGCCAAATTCAGTTCCCAAGAACAGCAGGTCTTCGTTCACGTAATCTTCCTGAATATTTCTAGCGAACCCATAAATGTTATCCGTTATTATTGAAGTCCATGTTTGTCCGAAATCAGTCGTTTTGTACGTGTATGGTTTCATATCACCACTAGTATGACCTTCAAACACGGCATAAGCGGTTCCTTCATTATGGACACTTGCTTCAATGTGCGCACACCAGGTATTTGCCGGCAATCCGGTAAAGTTGGACGTAGTGTTTGTCCAGTTGTCACCACCATCTTTCGTGACCTGAACGTTTCCGTCATCAGTGCCTACCCAGATTACCTTTTCATTGAGAGGAGATTCAGCTATTGTGAAAATGGTACAGTGCGTCTCTGCTCCCGAATTATCCGTGGAAATACCACCAGATTCCTCCTGATTTTGCTTGCTCTTGTCATCGGTCGTTAGGTCTGGAGATATGATTTCCCAAGTATCACCCATGTCTTCTGACTTATGCAAGAACTGGCTCCCCATATAAAATCTATCTGGCTGACTATCACTAATGGCCATAGGCGAATTCCAGTTGAACCGTAATTTAGGATCACCCTTCACTGGAAGTGGTTGAATCATTTTGGTGTTATTTTTCTCCATGTCATAACGCCATACTCTTTGAGCACCCTGCATTTCAGAATAAAGAATCTTCTTATTGGGGTGTCTCAAAACTCTGTAGCCATCACCAACTCCAATTCTGATCCAGTCACGTGCCTCCACGCCACCTGGAGAAGATGAGGGGCCATACCATGACCCATTGTCCTGCAAACCTCCATAGACATTATAGGGCTCGTCATTATCCACACTTATGTGATAAAACTGAGAAAGAGGTAGATTGGCCACTATCTCCATAGTGTTTGTACCATCCCAAGTTCTATAAACACCCCCATCAGTACCGACATACATTCTATCCGAGTTCTTGATATCAAATAGGATATCATGGATGTCAGCATGCATATTTCCCATGTCTTTGAAAGTGTTGCCACCATCTCGGCTTATTGATCCAAAGAGGCCAGCTTTAACGATGACATCAGGATCACGAGGGTCAACAACAATTCTTGAAAAATAGAAAGGTCTTACAACTAAGCCGAAATCATCATTAAGATGCTCCCATGAACTGCCAGCGTTAGTAGATTTATACAACCCACTTTTACTCTTATCCTCAGATTCTATCAATGAATAAAGAATTTCACTGTTTGATGGAGCTACTGCTACGGCTATTCTTCCGAGTTTTCCAGCAGGAAATCCATTGTGGATTTTATTCCATGTTTTGCCCGCATCTGTCGACTTGTACAAAGCGCTCTTTGCACCCCCTGAATTGAAGGACCAACCCAGCCTTCTAAACTCCCACATGGAAGCATAAAGGGTGTTCGGGTCATTTGGATCCATTATGAGTTCCGTACAGCCAGTTCCCGCATCTATGTACAGAAGCTTTTCCCAAGTTTCGCCTCCATCTGAAGATTTATACACACCTCGCTCATCACTATCACTCCACAATGCACCCAGCACGCCAACATAAATAATGTCCGTATTTTCGGGATGTATTTGAATATCAGCTATCCGTTCAGATTTTTCAAAACCTTTCTTCTTCCAGTTCACTCCACCATCAGTTGATTTATAGAGTCCGTCACCAATTGAAACACTGTTTCTAGTCCAAATTTCACCAGTACCAACCCAGATCACTTTGTCTGGTTGCTTAGGGTCTAGTTTGACCTTCCCAATGGATTGTGCATGTTCCTCAAATATGGGTTGGAAAGAAGCTCCTCCGTTTGAAGATTTCCAAACACCCCCGCCAGCAGCACCAACATAAATAATGCGATCATTGGTAGGGTGACCTTCTAGGTCTATCACTCGACCACTCATTAATGCTGGGCCAATGTGTCGAGCTCTCATATCTCCAAAGAGCTGCTTTCCTTTCAGCACTATATCCTGTGCTTGGGTGGTCATCCCAAACGCACATAGTACGAGGATGACAAAAGTTATTTTTCGAATCATTGTTGAAAAGAGCTTATTCCTCAGGGTAAGCAAATGCACTGTCCTCAATCTGAGGATTCAATTCGATGGAATCAATAATCAAGGGTTGAGAAGGGCCATCCTTGATTCCTTGTGTTTGCGAAAACGGGAAATATAGACCGTCTACTTCTAAATAGTCACTTTGCGTAATTCTACCGATAGCACCTTTTTGAGGGCCTTGCTTCACTTCTGAATCCTGTGCAATTGGAATAAATGCCTCTGTGTCAAAATAGTAATAGGTTACATCTTCGACAGACTCTCCGTCAATAGTTCTGGGTTCTTTGGTAAGCTGGATTTTAAAAGTCTCAGTCCCATCGATTGTTTCCTGACCAAGAAGTTCGGCAGTGTATCCTTTCTCCTTGTAGTCCATAAATGAATCAGGAAAGTCGTTGATGTCAAGCATGTAGTTAGCTGTTGTTTCGGCATCTGATTTCTCTGCTTTCATACTGGCAAAATTTGTACTCCACATGGTTTCACCGTCAAAGACACCCTGCATTATTACCGCACCTTGAATCGTGATTTTTGTGTAAGTCCGTCCATCAGCCATATAAACTATCTCCAATGGAATTTCCATACCTCCTTGATTAACCTTAGCCGTCATTTTGATGCCCGTGAGTGACTTCCAATTATCCAGTCCTCCCGTGTTCTCAAAGTAGCCATCAATAATTTCATCTACAGTTTGACTTTGAGATATGATTGCTGTCATCAATCCAGCGACGATGAGTAGTGTTTTAAAGTGTTTCATTTGTGTTTTGTTTTTAGGTATTTTAAGTTTTAACCAACTGTAAATATTAGCAATTGCTGGGTAAACAAATAATGATTTTTCTCAAACGTAAGTTATGCTACATGAAAGGAGAAGAACTCTGTTGAATGGGATTAAGCTTTAGCTTTTCGATCCTTGAAACTTTCATGAATAACTAGTAATTGAATCAAAATTCAATAATATCAGTTAAATAATTGATTATTAATCATTTAATACTTTTTTCGTGATACAAACTATTTGACTTTATCATTATCAATTGATAAAACATATATCTTTGAATTGTGCGAGCAATTTGGAAAGGCCATATTCAGTTTTCTCTTGTCTCTATTCCTAGTAGGATATATAACGCCATCGATACAGCTCAGAAGATTCAGTTCAATCTGCTATCTAAAGAGACGAACAATCCAGTGCAGTGTGAAAAACGAAAAGCTAGCTAATGGGGAAAGTCATCAAATTGGCGGTTCATGCACCGGAGAAGTTTGGACTCAAGAAAGTTCGCAAAAGAAAGCGAATCAACTTGGAGGATTATGGCCAGTTAAATCTTTTCAATCAGGATACAGCGAAAGTTCTATCATTACCCGGTAGGAGGAATTTTTTCGAGGAGGCAATTGAATTGGACGAAAGCAATAATCCAGAAGCAGAACGCTATTACTTGCTGGCTGTTGAAAACGAGGAATCAGTCGAGGATGCACTTTGTAATCTAGCGATATTGAAATCTTCTCAAGATAATGCAATTGCCGCTGTTGATTTCCTCACCCAATGTTTGCAGAGAAGTCCTCGGCACTTTGAGGCACACTATAATTTGGCCAACGTCTATAGCGATCTTAGCGATTTTGAATTGGCCAAGGTGCATTATGAATTGGCGTCTCAGATTGCACCCGAATTCCCAAACAGTTTTTATAATCTTGGACTTGTGCTGATCTCCCTCAAAGAGTATGAACGAGCGATCGAATGCATCAATCACTACGTGAGTTTGAGCCCAGATACTGATACAAGTACTGCGAAAGAATTAATCACCACCCTAAATGCAATGGCAAAATGAGTGAAGACAAGAGCCCCAGCATGGTAGAACACTTCGATAAATTGAAGGCGATATTACCTGAGCTATATCAACCAAAAGAAGAGATCCCGGCAACAGCTGCGGATCGATTATTCACCTTGCTAAAGAATTCCCTTGGTGTGATAGAGGCTGTTTATTTACAAAGTCCGGAGAACTTCTCTACAGCCAGATTGGATGCCTATTCAAGTATCGTATTAGAGCTGAAAGACCTGGGCTTGAATTACCGTGGAAATGAAGAAATCCTTAATAAGGCGGCCAACCAGCTCATCATGCAAGCCAAGAAACCCATGGAGAAAGCAGGGATGACTAAGAAGGAGGATTTGGGAAGGGAAGTTGGGTGAAAACCATAAAAGATTATTCCCATCTGACTCAAGTAATTATTGTCCTATTGGTTAGAAACTATGCCCAAGACAGTAACTACTCAGGAGTCAATTTAGCAATAAGTTGAAGGTTCAGTAAAATGTCGAGAGATTGCTTGATGAGCGTATCAATGACAGATCGTAATGTTGCAAAATTCTGAGCTCCTGTAGTTGAGCGGAACTGTCCGGAAATTTTCTGTTTTACTTTCACATTTCTAATTGCTCTTTCAGAGCCATTGTTGTCAGCTGGTACGTGTAGATGGTCAAGGAAAACGAACAGGTTGTTTCTATATTTTTTGAGTCGTTTAACGAATGTGACAAGTTCCTTATGCTTTTCATCGATACTGATTTCCAGTAGTCGATCCATTCTTTCTCCTATTTCCCTA
>JAAEPI010000135.1 GCA_024232835.1 Cytophagales bacterium | reverse complement strand
TGTCATTAACCACAAAGACCTTGAAACCAGCGTTCGTGGCAATATCAACCACTGAAATAGGACTGCGAGTGCCCAGCTTAGTCCAGATGGCAAAATTGCTGTCATAGGTTAAAAGATTTTTAATATCATTAACCATTTCGGAAGCTGGAATAAGTCGGCTATTAACTTGAACGCTCATGATGTTCACCTATTAGGTTGGGGTGTTACAATTTTGCAATCGCTTCGCCAATCGCAATCAATTCCGCTTGCAGACCAGCGGCCTTGGTTTCTGCACACTGTTTTGCAAAAGACAAGGCTTCTTTTTCATCAACAAACAAGAAGTAGTTCATGATACCAACATGCCAATATTGACCATTGAAACGAGTTAACCGATCAGTATCTACAGAACAGCATACTTCTTCTGGCCCTTCAAAATAATGACTAAATTTGAAATCAAATTGATCGGCAAACTTATCATTACTGCGAGAACCACGATAATCATAAATAGACATTTCATCTGGAATA
>JAAEPI010000134.1 GCA_024232835.1 Cytophagales bacterium | reverse complement strand
TTTCATGCAAGCAATTGTCCAATCACCCAGCACAGCTAAAAGCGTTTAAAATTTAATGAAATATGATTGTCCCGAGGCGAACTTGAGGTTTTATTATGCCTTTTTTCAGCGTTCAAAGTGCACACAGAGAAGCAAGATTTCGTTTCAAATGAATGGACAACCAAATTTTTCCCACCAAATGGGCTGAGGATTCAGTTTTCTAGGAAAAAGGTTCTGCATTGGATTGTGTAATGAAGTTAGATGGGTATCCTGATCCATAAATGGAACTGTTCGCAGATGGAATCCCTACTGAACGTGGACAAAGATGACCTCATTGAACCCATGAGCTCAGTTACTGACATGGCCTATTCTGCAGTGGAGCACAAATTAGTGACCGAACCCAAAGACGTTGACTGGTGGAGTGCATACAAAGAGAGTGCAGAAAAAGCAGCGAATCAGTACAATAAAGAGCCAAGTGGAAAAGCCAGTTCTGTGATTGCAGATGAATCTAAGACTAAGCAGAAGATGGCTAAGACTAATGTTGGCTCTGCAATGCCTCGATAAGAGCTGCTGGTTTCCTTGTTTGGCGTTGTGTTCTCTTT
>JAAEPI010000133.1 GCA_024232835.1 Cytophagales bacterium | reverse complement strand
TTCTCGTTTAATAACGTAGAAAATCGAAATTTAAAATCGCCCTCTTCGACGGGAAGGCTATCGGGCATTGTATTGTAGCGTTTTGGGCACGAATAGAATTTTTAAACCTTTTTTTTATTTTTGAATTCGAGTTACCTTTACATGTGTTCCAAATCCATGTGGGTTGCTAGCCAAGAGTTCTGCCAGCTAAGGAAATAGACTAGTGCCTGCCTACTCGGCCTAAACTGCATGATGAGCCATGTGAACATTGGAACATTTCCAGCGCCTCCATTCCTGAACAATTGTTCGACCATCTCGAGCAGCCTTCTATCCAATGTGAATTGTACAGAACCAGGACTGTGTTCATAATGATCACTCATCTCCATTAGCAGACTACCCTGGCGCTCAAATCCAACATTGTCAGATGTTACATTTTTAGGAAATTCCGCTGGTAGAGGATCGTCCGAATTAATGGAATCAAATCCTGATTCAATCAAATTGGCAGCATCAAATAATTCATCTTCTGCTTCGAAATCGAATAAAATCTGATTGTCTTTGTATTCAATCTCACGATACAGCGGAATTGCAGCAGAACTTGCACAGATTTCGTAGAATTTAATTCTAACTATTTCCTCAAACCCTTTTGGCAATCTCTCTCTTTCTGGATGTCTTTTTCTCCATAGCTCTTTGGCTGTTTCAATCAGAATACGCTTGTATTGAATTAGTTCCGTCAATACATTGAGCTCTATGCCATGGTCTTCAAACGAAGGTCCTTTAAAGCTCAAAGTTGTTAATATTTTACGCTCTGGATTCATAATTACCTCC
>JAAEPI010000132.1 GCA_024232835.1 Cytophagales bacterium | reverse complement strand
CACCGGCAAAGGCCAACCGGTCACCATACTGCTTAGGGCGATTGCATTTATATTTTGGTAACCGAAGACAAGCCATTCTGAAATGATGAGACGAAAAATCTTCGCCTATACTACCAGATTGTCAGCAAAATAGAGATTTTCGATTCCTTGCAGACGCTCGGAATGCAAGGTTGGAACAAGTGCTAGAGCAAAAATATTGATATTTTGACTTTCCTGAACACGTTGAACCAATTATCCAAGCAAGACCTTGAGTAGATATTCTTGATCCCAACCAGCTTTTAGACGTTTGTTCTTGATCCCACATTTGGCAGTTTTTTCTTGTTTCAGCAAATTCAAAGCAATGTGTCTTAAAACAGCAAAGTTTTGTGCTCCATTCCCTTTGTGGATTCGACTGTCATCCTCTCGGAAAGCAATATCCAAGACCCAGTGTAGATGATTTTCTATGCCCCAGTGTCCTCGTACTGCTTTGAAAATATGTTGGGCATTATTCGCTAAACTAGTAATGTAGTATTTGATTTCTATTTCTATTTTGTCATTCAAGCGACGTTCTCGCTTAACCATTATAATTGTATGCAAATTATCCCACTTGGACAGGTTTCCTATATAGCGAAAGTATGCCGGTTCTGATGTCGTCCAACACTCGCGAATTTCAATCCGACCATGTCCCTTATTTATTGTTTTGTGGTAATCGCAATCCGCAAATGATGTTTCTTCTGCATAACTAAATAATTCTTCAACATCGTTATATAATCCACCTTGATTCTCTTTCAAGGCCAATACATAGTCTGCCTTTTGCTTGATGATTTTCTTGGCAATTTCCGTTTGGCATCCCATCGCATCAATAGTTACGATACATCCAGAAATTTCCAACATATCTAGCAACCGTGGAATAGCTGTAATCTCATTTGACTTGACATCTACTTTAACTTGTCCCAAAACAAGTTGATTCGCCGTTGCCCAAGCACTGACCATGTAAATCGCTCTTTTCCCCAATTTCTTATCATGTGATCTGCGTAGCATTTTACCATCTATTGCTACAATTTGTCCTTGGGTTCTCTTG
>JAAEPI010000131.1 GCA_024232835.1 Cytophagales bacterium | reverse complement strand
GACGTCGACAGCATGGCCATTAAATAAGAATGTGTTCAATGGAGGTGAGCTCCACTTTAGTGCTAGCGGTGATAGTGTCTTGGCTAAGGTACTTATCGGTGTAGCAAATAGACCTAGATGAGGTACTGTTTATTTTATTTTTCAAGTTTGACATCTTAATCTTATACAATATGCATATAGTTAAGAGCATATTATATAATATATATTAGTAACGTAAGATAGGTATATCATGCTATGTTATTTAAGATACTGGTGAGAATAATTGTATGATATAAGTAATAGTTATACAGCAATTTCAGCAAAAATTTTCGCATACCTACTTAGAATCTCAATTTTCAAAGTCGAAGTATAGGTATCTGACCCTACTTTTATTTTAATAACGTACATAAATCATATCAGCCATATGCAGCAATTTTCCCTGTGCATTGTCCTACGTAATCAACAGTAAAGTTACTTTATTTTAATGGGTGTGACTTTTCTACAACACAGGATTGTCACAGGTATGCATGTCAGAACTTTGAGAGCCCGAGGAAAAAAGGCCGGTAAGTCAAATGTAAACAAAGCTGAAATTTTGACTATTATTTATAGTGTCATGTGTGTGATATATACATACTTGATCTGCATGTTACTGGCGGGGGCCGTTACAACATCACGTAACATTAAAGATTACAAGTTCCATCGCACATACGATATCGGGCAGCATGTGGCTAATGACTGGAATAGTCTCCTTAATAGTGCCACAATAATAGTCCTAACAATTATTTTTTCTAAGCGTAAAAATACGTTTGCCTGGATAGTTAAGTATGGTTATCCTGGACATTATTTCTCTGCTAAATGTAAATGTAGTTGGTATACATTTTTCAGCAATCTAACATCAATATGGATAACCGTGCTTAATCTAGTTCTGCTTGTGATCTGTAACACAAGTATACTAAACCCAGGACCAAAGGCAAATGAAGTGACTAAATTAACGGTCATGTATCAGAATTTACGGGGGTTAGTTCCATTCAGTGGTCTAGTTAAAACAAATATGCCACTAGATGCAGGAAAACTTCTGGAACTGCAGTCCAAAATTTATCAGGACAAGCCTCACATAGTAATTCTAACTGAAACCTGGCTCTCCAAAGAACACCTTGATAATGAAATTCTACCTGATGGAATTTACAAGGTGTATAGGAGGGATAGGTCAAAAAGGTCTCATCCCCCTGATCCTGACAATCCAAGCAAGTTCAGGCGAAAAGGTGGAGGAGTCTTAGTTGCAGTAAGGACTGACATTGATGTTGAAAATGGCAAAGTCGATGTCAGTTCCAAGGCTGAAATGCTATCTATTAGCCTAAAAGCCAATAACACCAACTATTGCATATCTGCTTGCTATAGGGTAGGAACACTAGGTGAGCAAAATTTAGCTGAAATAGATCGGCATCTTAGGAAAGTTGTTAGTCAGAAAAAATTCAAGGCCCATTTTGTAATTGGGGATTTCAACCTTCCCGAGATAAACTGGTCGGAAAGCCAGTCTACAACAGAATTGGGCAAAGGTTTCATTGATCTATTCAATGACCTTGGGCTAACACAAATCATTCAACAGGCAACCCATGAAAAGGGGAAAATTCTTGATCTCTTACTTT
>JAAEPI010000130.1 GCA_024232835.1 Cytophagales bacterium | reverse complement strand
ATCTATTCCAATAATCGAATTATTATCGATAGAATTGAATATGGCTTTATTCTTATTTTGATTAACTCTGTTATTAAGACAGTCGGACTTTGGATAATTTCTTTATTCTTTTTACGTAAAATATTGGGAAAACCAATTGAAAGTCTGACTGATGCGGTTAAACGAGTGGAAATAACAAATATTCAACCTCAAGAAATAGATATTCAAGTTTCTGAAAATAATGAACTGAAAATACTTGCTCAATCCTTCAATGTGATGATCGATGATATTTATCAGGCTCATCAGTCTCTTGATCAGGTTAATCAGAATTTGGAAAAAAAGGTGGAGGAAAGGACTTCGGTAATCATGGAGACAAACAACCAACTCCAAAAAGAAATCACCGAACGAAGACAAGCAGAAGAACAAATCAAAGCATCCCTAAAAGAAAAAGAAACCCTGCTCCAAAAAATCCAAATAAAAAACGAACAACTTCAACATGAAATTGCCGAACGTAAGAATGCAGAAATGGCATTACTTTCAGCAAAAGAACAAGCTGAAGTAGCCAATCAAGCCAAATCCCGATTCCTGGCTAATATGAGCCATGAAATCCGCACCCCGCTCAATGCTATTGTGGGATTCAGCCAAATTCTTTTACTAGAGGCAAAAACCTTATCACTTCCGGACGATATTCAGGATTACATTCATACCATTCAACAGAGCGGCAATAATTTGTCCGAGTTGATCAATAACGTTCTGGATTTAGCCAAAATCGAGGCGGGGAAAATCTCGCTTTCTATGGAAGCCGTCAACTTAAAACTGTTGGTCCGGGGGGCTTATCATATCAATAAATCGGCAGCGCACCAAAAACAAATCAATTTCACCTATAACATTTCTCCTGAGTTACCAGAGTTTATCACCTCAGACCGCACCAAACTCAATCAAATCCTGATGAATCTGCTCAGTAATGCCATCAAGTTTACACCAGCGCCGGAACGTTCTGAAGGCAAAAAGGTGGTTCTTAGAATCAAAAGAGAGGATAGTGTCCTTGTTTTTGAAGTAGAAGATGAAGGAATTGGCATCCCGGAGAAAAGACAAAAGGCGATCTTTGAAGCATTTGAACAGGCTGACCAGAGTACAAGCCGCCGATATGGTGGGACCGGTCTGGGATTAGCGATCACAAAGCAGATGGTTGAATTGTTAGGAGGGACGATTAACGTGAAAAGTGAGCGGTCCGACAATGGAGGTTCGACCTTTACAGTCCGGATTCCCCT
>JAAEPI010000129.1 GCA_024232835.1 Cytophagales bacterium | reverse complement strand
TCCCTCAAGGTTCTATTTTAGGTCCACTTCTCTTTGTATTATTTATAAATGACATGTTCTCCTGTGTCTCTGCAGAAACAAATATTGCCTTGTATGCCGATGATACGAAAATCTGGCGAAGGATTACCATGTTCTCAGACCACTTTATTCTTCAAAACGACATCAACAATCTTTTCGACTGGTCTGTAAGGAACAGAATGGTTTTCCACCCTGACAAATGCAAGGCCTTATCAGTTACCCTGCAGCGTAACATTCTCGATAACCTGCCTTTTAATGTGTTTATCTACGAAATTAATGGGACCCTTATTGATTATGTGAGATCACAGAAAGACCTTGGTATTCTTGTCAATACCAATCTCACATGGGGCCCACATTATGATATGCTAATAATGCAGGCCAGCTCCAAACTGGGGCTCTTAAGGAGAACATGCCATTTTACAGCAGATATAAGACAGAAGAGATCATTCTATTTAGCTATTGTAAGGTCAATATTCGAACATTGCTCTACAATATGGTCTCCACAATATGCTTCCCACTTATCTAAATTTGAAGCTATTCAAAGGAGAGCCATTAAGTGGATTAATGGGGAACCCTTCTCAAGCTATAGCGATGAAAAATACGCTCTGGAACTCAGAAAGCTTACCATTTTACCAATGAAGC
>JAAEPI010000128.1 GCA_024232835.1 Cytophagales bacterium | reverse complement strand
TCGAGATTGATACTGGAGATGCCAGTCCAATCGCGCAACCCCTTAGGAGAACCCCAATTATGCTCCGCGAGAAGATTGACGACGAAATTAATGCTATGTTAGAAATGGGGATTATCCAAGACAGCTTGAGTGATTGGGCCAGCCCTATTGTCGCGGTATCCAAAACAGATGGGTCCATTCGTATTTGTGTCGATTTCCGCAGAGTGAATGAAGTAACAAGAGCATTTGAATACCCCCTCCCCAGAACTGATGAGATTTTAGAGAAAATTGGATTAAGTATGGGCAGAACAACTAAGTATCCCCTACGCCCCTGTATTAGTACCTTTGACCTAAAAATGGGGTATCATCAGTTACAAATCCATCCCGAAGATAGGCATAAAACAGCATTTCGCACCCACAGAGGATTGTATGAATATACTAGGCTCCCCATGGGTTTGAAAACAGCCGGCAGTTTCTTTCAATGGTTGATGAACAAGGTGTTTAACGGTGTCCTTGACGAAGGCATATTTTGTTATCT
>JAAEPI010000127.1 GCA_024232835.1 Cytophagales bacterium | reverse complement strand
GGGCAGTTTTTTTCCTCCACTAAATGATGCTGACTGAGAGCTTCCAGAGCTGAATATTCCCAAATGGCTACCAGTGGCTCAGGAAGTCCTGTTTTATCAGTTGCATAAGCAGTAGCCAGCTTGGATTGATCACGCTCTTCAATCAAATATTTAATCGTTTCTCTGGTCATAAGAGGTAGGTCGCACGCTAGCACGAGCCAGGCTTTGTCGGGATACAATTTCATGGCACTAAGAATTCCATTGATTGGTCCTTTCGTGGAAAGCTGATCTTCGATCACATCGCACTGATAATTGAATTGCTGACCACCTCTTACTGAGAGGTACGTATTAGGAAGAAATTCCTTAACCAACTCGTACAAATACTGGCTTTGGGGTTTGGAGTGATATTCGATAAGAGATTTGTCTTCCCCCATTCGGGAACTTTTTCCTCCGGTCAATATTAGGCCATTAAGATCACCCACGTTTGAAATCACGTTTGCCACCAGATTTTTCAATCAGTTGTGTTGGTCCAATAACAATGTCATGTGAGAGCGCTTTGCACATATCGTAGATACACAATGCAGCAACAGATGCGCCTGTCAGAGCTTCCATTTCCACACCCGTAGCACCAATTGTTTTTACGGTACAAGTAATTTTGACTGGATTTACCTCAGATTCAATCACCACATCAGCATTTGAAATTGGGATGTTATGGCAGAGCGGTATCAAATCGGATGTTTGCTTTACAGCACCAATTCCAGCAAGAATGGCTGTTTGAGTAAGGCTTCCTTTTTTAGTATTGAAGCCATTCTCATTAAGAATGGAATAGATCTTATTGGGAAATTTTACTGATGATTGGGCAACTGCTAATCGGTGAGTATTGCTCTTGTCGGATACATCTACCATATGAACCGATCCATCCTTGGCGATATGTGTGATTTCCTCACTCATCCTCCCAGTTTTATCATTGAAAGATATTTTTCCTCATTTTCATTTGATGCAGCAAACCCATTTTCGGATTTGTTCATGACAGCCTCTATAATTTCTTTTTTCATCTGATCTTTAGGGATTACTGATCGAAGCAATTCTTTCAAATTCAGTTGATCTTGACCATACAGGCAAGTTCTCATTTCGCCAGTGGCAGCCAATCTAAGTCGATTACAATTGCCACAGAAGGTGCGACTAAATGACGGGATCACCCCAAAAGTGCCTTTGAAATCATCAATTTGATAGTTCTGCGATGTTGAGGAGGACTCATGTACAAGGGGAGAATAATTGTAATGGGTTTCAATCAGTGATAGAATTTGCTTATAACTTAGCACTTCTGAGCTGCCATTGCCAGACCCATTAAATGGCATTTCCTCCAGAAAGCGAACTGACACAGGATGTTCTTTTGTGAAGTTCAATAATGGCAAGATTTGATCTTCATTCTTACACTTCATCACTACACAATTGAGTTTCAAGTTGAATCCTTTCTCAATCATCAAACGCAAACTTTTGCTCACTTCCTCAAACTCATCCTTTCGGGTGATTTCAAAAAATCCCTGTCTGTCCAAAGCATCCAGACTCACATTGATATCTCTAATATTGAGATCAAGGAGTTCATCTAAATGAGGGCGAATGAGTGTCAGATTTGACGTGATACTTATCTGTTCTAGAAAAGTTCTTTTCCTGAGTTCTTTTAGAAAATAGGGTAAATCGGTTCTTACAAATGGCTCACCTCCAGTCAATCTCACTTTAGAAATTCCCAGATCACCAAGCATGTCAACTAAATGTAGCAATTCTTCATAGCTCAGCAGCTGATCTCGTTGGGCAAAGGTCATACCCCGCTCTGGCATGCAATAGGTACACCTGAGATTGCATCGATCTGTAACTGATAACCTCAGGTAGTTGATTGTTCTTCCGAATTTATCTTTCAGTTGCATATCTATGGAGTAGGTGATACCCAGTGACTGTTGTCTGTAAAATATTCTTTCTTCCAGATCGGCACAGTTTTTTTGAGTTCATCAATTAAAAACTGGCAAGCAGGAAAGGCTTCTTTTCTATGTGCGGATGAGACGCCAACGACCACCACAGGCTCTCCAACGGATTTCTTCCCAATAGCATGTACCATGATCACTTTTTCAAGTTTCCATTTTTCTATTGCTTCCTGTCTGATTTTTTCCATTTCCAGTATAGCCATTTCATCATAGGTTTCGAAAAACAAATCAGTCACCTCTTTACTTTCAGTATTGTCACGAACGGTCCCCACAAACAGACAAAGGCCGCCTGCAGCGGGATGTACCAAGTCCTTGTACAACTTGTTCAGGTCTATAGTATCTACGATTTTAACCAATTGGCTAGTTGTTTTTAGCCTCCGGAAACAGGGGGTATTAGAGCGATTTCATCTCCCTGATGCAGTGGATCTTGGTCTTGGGCGTACTGCTTGTTTACAGCAATAGCCACTGAAGACCATGAGATGGCGGGATATTTATCACTAAGGTATGTCCTGAGTGACTTCACGTTTTGCATTTCTTCCTCAATCCTAAATTCTCCCATCCCCACTTGCTCTTTTACCTGTCCGAATGCTTTTATTACTACCATAAATTTATAAAACTTCTATCCGATTACGGTGTTGTTCTATTTTTTCTTCTCTTTCTAGCTGTTTTAATAATCGAGAAACGACTACTCTCGAAGTGCTTAGTTCGTTGGCAATCTGCTGGTGCGTTTTTTCAATAACGTAGGAGCCTGATGCTTGTTTCTTGTCTAATAAATATTTGAATATACGTTCATCCATTTTGGAAAAAACCAAACTATCAATTGTTGCCAGCATTTCATCAAAACGGGTTTGGTATGATGTGAAAACAAATTGCCTGAATGTAGGATACTTCATGATCCAATCATCCATATATGTCATGGGGATCATCCATAATTCTGAATCTTCCTCAGCTACTACTCGAAACGCTGACTTTTTTCCTTCAATACAGCAGGTTATGGACATGGCGCAAGTTTCACCACCCTCTAAAAAATACAAAAAAATCTCATTTCCATTTTTATCCCGACGCATCACTTTCAGCAAGCCCCTTAAAACAATCGGCATTTCATTTCCTGCATCGTCAGGGCCTAGTATCAAGTCTCCTGAATTCACAGTTTTAAGCCTACCGATCGTCAGAATTTCTTCGACCAGTTTTGATTCAAGACCAGAGTTCTTGAATACTTTATTAACTAGTTCGTTCATTTCTCCTAGCTCAAACTCAAATTAGAAGTTGACCTTGCAGTTTTCAATACAATCGATCACTCCGGTCACTTCTTCTAATTTCAAGAAGTAGTACATATTTCTTCCCTCTTTTTTGCTTCCCAGTACTCCCTTCAATTTCATGTTCGATAAATGGTGAGAGGTTAATGATTGATCTAACCCTCCTAAATTTTCGCAAATTTCATTTACCGATAGTTTGCTGTTTTTTCGCAAAAGTGTAATGATGGCAATCCGAGTTGGATGGGCAATTGTCTTGAGAACAAATGCCACTGCCTCTAATTTATGATCCGTCAAAGTTGATTCCATATTTTCCATCAACACAAAAATATGAATTAATGTTCATATATCAATGTCATTTAATTGAGAAGTATTTTATTCTTTGGGACGTTATATATTATATAAATTAGCGGAGGAATTAAGGGGATGTTTTATTTAACCAATACAAGCCATCAAATTACCAAGAAAACTTAGCAAAACATATTGACCATGAATTCGATGAACATAAATTCAGAGGTCGTGCCAAAAAAGCAGCCTTAAGAGGCATTTTTAGGAAATAGGAAGCTAATTATTAGAAGGCTAATTAATTCAATAGCAAAAAGAACAGCGATACTCCAATCAACAAATAGAAATAATTGTTCCAATAAGGGTTAAGAATTTCATGCCATCGATAGCTGGAGTAACCTCTTTAGCTTTTAGTGAATTTCCCCACGATTGCTTCTCTTCACTTAATGGTTATTCATGGACTTTTTCTCCTCGATTCAACCACATTCCCCATAATTTGTTGTAAGCATGGACTTGGTCAACTACCACACCATTCGAATCAACTACTTCATTTCCTTGATTTTTCCATTCGAAAATACCTCCGTAAAGGTTGGATACATCCTCGAAACCAAAGGAGATAAGCTGTTCAGAAATTTTTTCACTCCGGTAGCCTACACTACAGTAAACAATGACTTTACTTTCCTTGTCAAGATCATCCACTCTATCCATCGTAAAGTCATCATAACCTACCCATCTGGCTCCTTCAATCTTACTCACGTTGTATTCGACAATTTCACGTGAGTCAAGAAGAATTGCATCTGTCAAGTCCACATTGGGGACGGAAACCTCCGGAACAGAATGTGAGAGTAGAGATTTCAACATGAGTTCGTATGTTTTACTTGTCACCCTCTGCGGAAAGAGCTGAGTTGATAATAGGAATGCTAAAAGTAAAAGATAACATCGGATCATATCGGAGTTATTCTAAGCGTGAACAAGGCACCTTCAACTTGGCTCTTTGAAAATCACTTTGACTTTATCCTTTTTGCTGCTGCAAAAAGTAAAAAAAGCCAAGGAACGCCATGAAGAAACGTATCGAAATAGTCCATGAGTTGCATCCCAGTGCCGCCACCAATTAGCCATCTCACTTTACCAAAGATATGAGGTTCTGGGGTGAAGGGAGCTAGGCCCAATGTCAGAGCTAAGACGATGGCCATGGACAAGCGCTGGTCGTTACTTTTCTTAGGAAAAGAGACGAAACTCAACGGTTGGCAATCGGGTATCCTCCGGCTTGCCATCCACTAAACCCACCAGAAATGTCGTAGATTTTTTTGAATCCGAACGTACTAAGTTTTGCAACCGCCTTGCCACTCCTGCCACCAGATCTACAGTAGATAGCTAATGGTTTGTCTTTATCCAATTCATCCATTTGTGTTAGAAAATCATTAGAGTAAAAATCAATTTTCCTTGCACCTTTAATAAAGCCTTCTGCCACTTCATCTGGTGTGCGTATGTCAACGAGCTGCACATCCGGATTTTTCATCAGCTCTACCAACTCAGCATTGCTGATTTTCTGTACATCTTGTTCGGGAGCTGTACTGCAGGCGAATGCTAAAAACAATATTACTGGATACTTCATGTCGTTTTTTGAAATTGTTTCCAAGCGATAATTCCGCCCGAAAGGTTGTGTAAATTTTTAAAGCCCATTTCATCCATGATTCCACAAGCATTTGCGCTTCGTTGACCACTTCGGCAATAAACTAGGTAAGATTTTTCTTTGTCAAGTTTTTCCACTTTCGAACGAAACAAGGGGTTGAGAATATTGATCTGTTCAGAATTCGGAATTGAAGCTTGAGCGGCCTCCAATGAAGACCTGACGTCCAGAACCACATATTTCTGCTTTTCTGACAATTCGTTAAACTCCTGCGGATCTATCTCTTTAAAATTCATTGGGTCTTTCGGAATGATTTGAGATGTATTTTGAACAAAAATAATAAAATACTCTTCGCTCCGTAGGATTCAAATGGTTACTGTAATATTTTTTTTAACGGTTAAGTTCTAATAATAACAGCATTGTGTTTAAAAAGCTCAAACAGAGCATATGCCTGATCGGTAGCGAGCATAGCTAAAAACCATTGCTTGATTGTCGTTTTGCTATTTTGTATTTGGCCTACACACGAATACCAATTAAGGTAATTTTGGGGTTAATGGACAAAAAGGAGTCTAGAAGAGGCAAAAAAGAGGGTTAACATATTGATTATGTTAGAGTTACAAAAAATGAAAGGTTATGAATAAAAAAAGTGCTTTCACTGTAACAGCCCAATCACCAAAAAATGTGGC
>JAAEPI010000126.1 GCA_024232835.1 Cytophagales bacterium | reverse complement strand
TTTAGCCAAGTTTCAAGTTTACTGAACCCTAAGATATGATTATTCTCCTTTGGCCTATTGCCAAGAATGTGTCCTTTTATAAATCGTAGTACATAAACAGTTGTGTTGAGTAATCTTGTAAGTGATGAAAATCTATCTATCTCAATAAATGACCTTTCATTCATGTCAATAACTATGCTACTAATAGTCCCTTTTTTAAGCTCTTTCTCAATTTGTTCCATTTCCTCCACATCAGGTGCAGGACTTTCAAAACTTTCTAACTCAGGACTATTCCTTAACAGCCACTCAGGGCCTTTCCACCAAGACACATTATCAATCAATTCAGAAATCATTGCTCCTCTTGAGGCAATATCAGCTGGATTACTGCTTCCAGTGACATATCTCAGTTGAATATCTATATATGAATTAATCTCAGTCACTCGATTGCGTACAAAGGTGTTCAATGCTTTTCCAGTTTCTACCCATGCTAATGCACATTTAGAATCTGAGAACAACACCATTGACTTTATTTCTACATGCAACTCGTGTTTCACATACATGAGTGCTCTGCAACCAATCAAAATTGCTAACAATTCTAGCCTTGGAATCGTCAAATTCTTCCCAGCTAGTTTGGTTTTTGAGAATACTAAGTTCACAACTGGGTCATGGTCTATTATTCTGGTTTTCAAGTAGATACAACAAGCATATGCTGAACTTGAAGCATCCACAAAGGCAACAAGTTCATTAGTTGCTCCAGTGGAACTGATGGGCTCTAAACCAAGAAATCTGCTTATCTCAACTTCATTAGCTTTACTCAGTGAATCATGTATTGGGAACCATTTCTTTAGGTTATCTTCACCTATGGAATCATCCCAATCAACTCCTAATAGCCACAATTCTTTTAGAAATAATTTGCCTTGCAGAATAGCAGGGGAAAACAAACCCATGGGATCAAATACTCCTGAAATTTGTGCAAGAATGTGACGCTTAGTTATTCCAGGTTTACCAGGTTTAAAAGTTGAAATAGAAATATTATCTTGTTTATAATCCCATGTAATTCCAAGAACCTTAACAGGATTTGTGCTTATCTTTAAGTTTTCAGGTATAATCTCCATTAACTCCACAGAATTGGAATACCATTCTCTAAGGTTCATTGATGCTAACTCAAAAGCTCTTCTTGCACCCCTGTAGACATTTTTTGCTTCCAATGGGGAACTAGCACCAGTTATCAAATTGTCTACATATAAATTTTGAGCTAAATTGGAAAGCAAGACTCTCTCATCATCTCCTTTGGAGGCTTCTTTTAGGAGCTTCAAATGATGCTGCAAAGTTGCATTTAAGAGAAATGGGCTTGAAATCACTCCAAAGGGGACTCTTGCAAATCGAAAAATCTTCAAATTATTAAGTCTTGGTTCATAAAAATCCTGGAACCAAAGGAATCTAGTAGTATCTCTATCCAATGGATGCAATAAAAGCTGCAAGAAGGCCTTTTCAATGTCACTACAAAGTGCAATCTTTCTACAGCGAAAACGTAGTAACAAGCCAACCAAATCAGGCATTAAAGTTGGCCCTTTGTACAAGCATTCATTTAAGCTCTTCATTGCTTCACTAGGTTTCGCAGATGCATCATAAACCACTCTAATCTTGGTAGTTGACTTATCTGGTGTCAACACTGGATGGTGAGGGATGTAATGTATGCTTTTACTTAATGGTTTATCTGCTGGCTCAATAATATTTTGCTCAATTTGGTCTACTATGACCTTATTATATTTTTCCAGCAAATCCTTATCTCTCTCCAATCTCCCTTTAAGATGTCTGAACCTACCTTCAGCAAGTGGATAATTATTTTGTAGCTCGGCCCTTTCAACTTTCCATGGCCAGCTAACTACATACCGACCTCTACTAAAGAATACAGTCTTCTCAAACTGCTGCATAGCAATCTCATCATCTTTATTTGTAGGATCGTCTCTAATCCCTATACTTTCCAAAGACCAAAATTCACTTATGTCTGGATAATCAGGTGGCTTTGGTAGGCTTTCTTTTTGATTATTCACCTCAGTACCAGTCCTGATCTCAACTTCTGATTGGGCCTGTTCTATGCAGGCTTGCACTCTTACTTTTATTTTACCACTTACAATAAAACCTAACTGTGTTGGAACCAAATAAAGTCCCGAAGGCAATTCCTTTATTGGCCCACCTCTAACTATTTTGTGGTAATATTCAATTCCAATAAGAATATCAGGTGCCACTGTCTGTGGCTTTGACATAGGAGATTCATCTGCCAGCATAATGTTATCTGACATCTCTCTTAATTTCTCTCTATCTTCATCACCTAGGGGTTGTTGTTGCAATGTTCCAGTCAGCAGTGGAACTTCATTTGCAACTACATCTAACTTTGACCCATCTATCAAAGATAACTGTAAATTCACTAGCTTACTATCAATCTCCAATGCTTGACTATGACCAAAAGTCATTACTGACAACCTTTCTGTAGCCCTTTCTGAAAGACCCATACTCCTTGCAAATTTGTTTGTCACAAATGTGCGATCACTTCCTCCATCGAGAAAGATACATGCCTGTCTTCTGTTTCCATTTTCTGGATTTATGGCTTCTGCTTGAGCCACCATATGCCTCACACTACCCACAATGCAGTTTGACTTATTTGTATAGACTCCCCAAGCATCACCAAACTTGGGAGCATTACTCTTAATAGAACTTCCTTGTTGTAGGCCTTGGGCTGGTTTCCATGCTGAAGCTCGCTCTCCTTTGGCGTAGACTTCACGGATGGAACCAAACTTTTTTGGACACAACAGCCTTGTGTGTTGGCCCTCTTGACCACAGTGAAAGCATGTCCTCTTTGGTTGCTTGCACTGCCTAGCGAAACAGTTTTGCCTTAGACAAAGGAAGCATCTCTTTAATTCTCTCAACCTTGATTTGCGGCTATCCAAAGACTTGTAAGTATGACACTCATCCCCATAATGAGTGCCTTCACAAAGTGGACAGTGAGGCTTTCTGAAACCTTGAAAATTCTTTGATCCCTGTTGGGCTACTACAAAAGTGCTTGTCAACTTCTTGGAGTCACTTGACCCCACTCTTGGCTGTGTGAATTTACTCTGAATACCACCATACTGATCCCCTTCTAAGCTTAGGTTGCTCATTTGGAATGCCCTCTCTTGTATTTTTACTACCTTGGCTATATCTTCTTGAAGTCTTTTAACAGTCCATGGCACGTTATCCTGGCTATTATTCTCTTCTAATTTTATCAATAAGTGGTTAGGCAGCTTGTTTCTTATGAGACTGACAATAGAAGGATGTTCAACCTGTTCATTCAACGTATCCAATTGCCTGAGTATCTTTTCTAAATTATCAACGAATGATCTTAGCTCAATCAGCTTCCCAGATTTTACAGGTGTAATGTTTCTTAACTGCCCATACAACTTCTCCTTTAATACTTCCTTATCCCCAAATTTTTCTTGCAAAATTCTTAATGCTAATTCATAGTTATCATTCGTGATTGAGATGCCTTCTATGGCTTCTAGGGCCCTACCCTTAAGCAATGTACGTAAATGTGTAAATTTCAACACAGGTGCTAAATTGCTCTTGTGAATGCTGTTCTCAAATGCTTCATAGAATTCGGGGAATTTCAAGATATTCCCATCGAATGGTGAAATTTGAAGCTGAGGCAGTCTTACAAAGCAATTGTCACTGACTGTATTAGGTAAGCCTACTTGAACGTCACTCATCCTTCCATTGGCATTGGCTGGCGATTGATGTGTAGTGGGTCGATCTTCCATGGCTGACTGTAGTAGCAGACTGTGAATCTCCATCTCGATTTCCCCCAGCCATGCCGATATTACGGCAGTCCTCTCTTCTGCCAATTCCACCTGTTCGAGGAACCCTTGCTGTCCATTTGCCACGTTGTCGTATCTCTCCTGCTCCTCTTCTTGATCCTCAAGTCCCAAAATCAGATCGTTCCATTCTCGGTTCAGTTTCTCCAGTCGATGAACAGTTCGCTGTAGTTTTTCCCGTTCTTGCATTAGGTTTCGCCGTTTCTGCTTCATCTCTTGGAGATTATCCTCTAAAGAACTGGTGGGTTCGACGAGCGGCAAAATAGACTCCGTTTGAGCATCCAAATAGCCCTGTAAGCGCCCCTTGGCGAGGCCTATCTGTTGTCTGATCTGACCTGACATTCTGTTGTTATACTGTCTCGGACACCATATGTCGTGGTCGCTGCTGTTTTCGTGTGTGTGTCAGGTGTCAGATCTTTCTTTTCTTTTCCTTTTACTTTGGTGGTCTTTCTATAACAACAACAACAACGAAGTAACGAAAATGCCTAGACTTCCAGAAGAATCCAATATGTAGAATTCTCGCGAACCATTATACTGTAGAAGCTAATTTGCACTCGCACTCATATCACTGCGCTCAGCACACTCCCAACCAAAAAAGAAGAAAATCACATAACCACCACCAAAAATAACAAAAATTTCCTAAAATAGCCACGAATAAAATGATTTCCTCCTAAATATGGGTTGTGTATCGCAAAGGAATTCAACGTTCAACTATGTGATAGCTCAAACTTCACCATTTCCTGGGGTTTCGTTATTTTCTACTGAAGTGCAACCTTTACATATGGGTACGCATAAAGCGTCAGAGTAAATTTTGCATAATATGCTACCCAGCTTGCAGACGGGTTGACAACATTTAGCACATTTTATGAAGAATGCTATCAAAGTGAAAACTAGGATTATGATAAAAATAACAATAAATGCTGCTTTGATGTGGTAACCTATGGTATTAATTAAGCTCTCAATTCCCAAAAAATCTTTACCAAGAATTCTACTAAACCAATTCAATTCCATTTGTTCTTCTTTGTAAAGTTTGAACATTTTTTCAGTAGGTTTACCATTCTTGGTCAAGCCAAATCTCTCAGCCATCATCTTGGCGTTTTTCGCCCATTGACAAATATGTGCCATGTTGGCAAACAGTGATGGGTGAGTTTGGTCATTTATCTCAGAATGGTGAACTTCTTTCATTCTCTTTACCCAGCCCTTAAGGTTATCACATATTAACTGTGCTCGCCTTATTCCCTGGCTTGCAAGATTCCTTTTATGAATTTTGTGAAACCCACTGATCGTTGTTGACCTAACCAAAATGCTTGATGTCATAGGGACTAACATCAAGATCCACAGTACCAGCAGAATTATGCATGTGAATGACAACAGATGCAGTATACACTGAACTGTGTCTCTCCTGTCCTTTCTCCACCAAGGTACTGTATTCTCTACCTTTGTTGGGAGTCTAACTCGTGATTCAGGTACTGAAAAATGTACAGCGGTATCAGAACTAGTTATACCAGAACTGCCAAACCCAGCAGCTCCCCTTTCACTTACTATGGAGAGATTTTTCACTCTTTTTGGTTTCATTTCTTTGTATGGGAGTATGAGCAGCTGTGCAATTTTCATTTGTTCAGTTATT
>JAAEPI010000125.1 GCA_024232835.1 Cytophagales bacterium | reverse complement strand
TTTGATGTGGTAACCTATGGTATTAATAAAGCTCTCAATTCCCAAAAAATCTTTACCAAGAATACTACTAAACCAATTCAATTCCATTTGTTCTTCTTTGTAAAGTTTGAACATTTTTTCAGTAGGTTTACCATTCTTGGTCAAGCCAAATCGCTCAGCCATCATCTTGGCGTTTTTCGCCCATTGACAAATATGTGCCATGTTGGCAAACAGTGATGGGTGAGTTTGGTTATTTATCTCAGAATTGTGAACTTCTTTCATTCTCTTTACCCAACCCTTAAAGTTATCACATAGTAACTGTGCTCGCCTTATCCCCTGACTTGCAAGATTCCTTTTATGAATCTTGTGAAACCCATTGATCATTGTTGATCTAATCGAAATACTTGATGTCATAGGTACTAACATCAAGATCCACAGTACCAGCAGGATTATGCATGTGAATGACAACAAATGCAGTATGCACTGAACTGTGTCTCTTCTGTCCTTTCTCCACCAAGGTACTGTATTCTCTACCTTTGTTGGTAGTCTAATTCGTGACTCAGGCACTGAAAAATGTACAGCAGTATCAGAACTAGTTATACCAGAACTGCCAAACCCAGCAGCTCCCCTTTCACTTACTATGGAGAGATTTTTCACTCTTTTTGGTTTCATTTCTTTGTATGGGAGTATGAGCAGCTGTGCAATTTTCATTTGTTCAGTTATT
>JAAEPI010000124.1 GCA_024232835.1 Cytophagales bacterium | reverse complement strand
GTTGATCCGGGGATGCTGAAGACGCTGAAAAATGATATTATTCCAAGACTGCTAGAACTGGTCAGTTGAGCGATTTTTTACAATATCACAAGTCAAAGTTCGCGTATAGCAAGTGCTTGCGAAATCTATTCTTAATGATGCGCAAAGTAGCGCAGAATGGTACTTTCCAGATAGATGAGAAAAACTCCGTTTGAATACTGCTTTGAACAACAGCCTCCGAAGGAATTTCAGATGACCGTGTTCGTAACCACCCCGTGTAACTATTCCATATTTCGTCAGCATGAGTCAGTGCCAAATATTGCAGAAGGCCAAGAGTGATACCGGCTATATTTACAAACCTTTCAATTGCTTCGACGACTTCACGCACCTTGCTAATGCCGGATTTATCCAAAGTCGATAGATCTGTTTTGATTTTCCGACTAAGTTTCGGCATTGATTCAGTCCAAAACCGATAACAGAAACCGCCGATAAGGTGCTTTAAAAATAAAAACATAACTTCAATCTTACTGCGATATGAATAAATCATG
>JAAEPI010000123.1 GCA_024232835.1 Cytophagales bacterium | reverse complement strand
CATAACTGATCAAGAGATTCTGAAAATCCAAACAAAACTAAACAACAGGCCCAGAAAAAGATTAGACTTTGAATCTCCTATATTCGTAATGAATAAATTATTGTTTAACCAAAAAGTTGCATTAGTGACTTGAATTCAGCAAATGTGAAAAAAATTCTAATTACCGGAGCAAATGGATTCATTGGAGTTCATTTAGTGAACCATGCCCTGAAAGCAGGTTATTCTATTTTGGCTGGAGTTCGAAAGGACTCAGATACTTCGCATCTCGAAGAATCCGATGCTTCAATTATTTGTTTGGATTATCTGAATCAGAAACGATTATCAGAGCAACTTAGGAATGAAAACTTCGATTATATCATACATGTGGCTGGCGTTACCGTTGCTAAAAATCGAGCAGGATATTCGGAAGGGAACGGCACAACAACGGCCAATCTTTTATTTGCACTAAAAGAGAAAAATATAAAGAAGTTCGTTTTTATTTCGAGCCTAGCCGCTCGCGGACCTGGAATAGATTCTGTTGATCAACCAGTTAGCTCTTATGGGGAGAGTAAGCTGGAGGCAGAACAATTGGTTCAAAATTCTGGCCTCCCATTCTTGAATGTGAGACCAACTGGCGTGTATGGTTCAGGGAATTACGAATTTCTACCATTATTCAAATGGGCAAAGCATGGAATAATAATTAGCCTTGGAAATCCGCATCGCAAATTATCCTTTATTCATGTTACCGATCTTTGCGAGCTGATACTGCAGGGATTAAAAAGAAATGAAAAAATGGTCAGTGCGAGCGATGGCAATACCTATACATTGACGGAAGTTAATGACACAATCAAACAAGTGATTGGGAGAAAGTGGTATATCAACATATCAATTCCAAATTGGTTCTTCAAGGCAATGATGGCATATGTGGGGGTTTTTGTCTCATCAATTTTTAAACGCACCTGGCCTTATCCGAAGGGGAAAGTCAGGGAATTAATTGCTGATGATTGGTCACTTCAAGATGTAGGCAAGGAGTATAAATTTCAGTATGATTTGAAGAGTGGTTTTGTTCATATGGCTCGTTTCTACTCCGAAAATGGACGGATGTAATCAATGTTTTCGATTCATTAATCGAAAAGTACTAACATTGTAAAAGGCTAATGAAGAACATCTTGATTTTAGCAAAAAGAGAATTTGAAGTAATAAATTTCTTGCCTTGACGAAAGAAAAGCGGCCGGATTTTTTAGGGATTGGTGCACAAAAAAGCGCAACCAGATGGCTATACAATCAGCTCAAGCGGCATCCAGATGTATACCTGACCCCAATTAAAGAACTTCATTATTTTGATAGAATAATGAAGGCCAATCAGTATAAGGATCGGTACGATTTGGATGTCTGGAAGAATAATTTTCATAAAATGTCATTTGCGAGGTTTCTCAATCTTAGATGGCAGTACAAATTTTTTTATGGAGAGTATTCGGATGACTGGTACACATCACTGTTCAATAGAGCTGGCAAGCGAAAAGCTGGAGAGATCACACCTGAGTACTCCATCTTGAGAAAAGAGGATATTGAGGTTGTTAGAGGGATTAATCCAGAAATGAGGATAGTATATCTTTTAAGAGATCCTGTGAGTCGAGCTTGGTCTCATTTTAGAATGCAGGTTCGCCGTGGAGGATTGCGCTATAAAGACATGCACGAGGATGATGTTTTTAAACTTATCGGGTCAGCCAATTATTTTATTAAAGGGAACTACTTAGACAATCTAAAGAGATGGTATTCTGTTTTTGACAGGCAACAAATATTCATTGGCTATTTAGAAGAGGTCAAGGAAAATCCAGATGATTTGTTGAAGAATATTTTGACTCACCTAGGGGTCAGTGTAGATTCTAGGCATTTTCAGAAATCCATGGAGGAACCATCGCATGTGGGGCAAGAAATTCCAATTGAACCTAAGTATGAGGAATTCCTGAGGGAGAAGTATTATCAGCATAATGAAGATTTATATGAGTTGCTCGGTAATCCAATCATAAAAGGGTGGAACAAGTGATTATGGAAAAGACTAAAAGAGAGGAGGCTTCATTCATTTTAGATTTTAAGAAGAATCGCGAAAAACAATACTATCAATTTCTGAAAAACAAAAAATTGAGATTGCGTTCAGCCGTTTTTGATTTACCTGAATTTGCCAGTAGCCCGATAGTATCTTTTGTTTTCTTAGTTAATACTCAAAACGAGATGAAGTTGGCAGAAGCTTTTATCAAGAAACAAAGCGCTAAAAATGATGTTGAAATAGCACTTTTATGTTCAGAGAGTGTGGAGCTTCCTAAACTTAATGAAGACGAAATAATTGTTCATCGGTCCAAGTTAAAAACGGCGAATCATGCTACTTCCTTAAATCAATTGGGAGTCAAAACGTCAGGGAAAATCATTTGCTTGCTCAGTAACTTCGGAAGCCTTGAAGATGATATTTTATTCGGGATGGTTAATAGTATTAAGGATAGCGATGCTAATCTTGTCTGTATGCATGAACACCAAAAGAGGTTTACTGGGATTGCTATGGCATCTGACACATTCTACCTAGCACGAGGAATGGATGAATTAATACAAGATTTGGAAATCGGGCTATTGGATTTGGGATTGAGAATGGAGATGCTGGGATGTCAAATAAGTGCTAATAATTGGCCAATGCCAAAAATTCCGCTAAAGGCAGAAAAAAATAGTAGAGCTGGTCGATTCACAGTAAATCAAGGATCAGATAGCTTCACTGGGCTAGGATAACTGGCCGTCGGTAAGTTTTATAATCTTATCTGCTCTATCGAAGTAGCTATCATCATGTGATACAACAATTACAGTTTTTCCATTTCGCTTTAATTCTTTGAGTATCTGATCATAAAATATTTCTTTGAAATAGGGATCCTGATTAGCTGCCCATTCATCAAAAACATAGATTTCTTTATCCTCTAAAAGAGCCATCACGAGAGACAACCTTTTTCTTTGTCCGTAGGATAGTTTGATGGTTGAAAATTCTCTGTCCTCAATCTTTACTTTGGCATCAAGCTCCAATAATTTTATGTACTCGCTTCCCTTAGCTTCAAGCACTGGATCATCAATGTGATAGAGTACTTTGAACAAATGAGCGTCAGAAAAAATAGCGGAATAAGCGTCTTGGTAAGCTTCCAGATACTCGGATGATATCTTATGATCCTTATAAATAATTTCACCGTTTACTGGTTTGTATAATCCTGTTAGGATTTTAACCAGAGTTGTTTTACCACTTCCATTTCCACCAACAATAAAAACAATTTCACCCGAATTAATCTCAAAATCTAGAGGGCCAAGCACAAAGGATTCGTGTTCCTCATCTTGCTCATATTCATGGTGAACGTTTTGAAATTGAATAATGGGATCTGAATACGTCCATGTTGAAGAGTCAATTGGCTTACTTTTTATTTCATCATCAGCGGTAAGTTCAATCCCCAAATCTTCAATGAGAGAAATGGCTATTCTTAAAATGTTTAAAGAACGAAGGAATCGAACGATTTGATTCATGGGAGACATCATGAAAAGAGCCCATATCATAAACTCAAGAAGTTGCTTGGGTGTGATAAAATCTGAGCCATGTAGAAATATGACGCCTCCAGCAATTGCCGACATAATAATCAGATTGTCAATTTTAGCAAATGTGCTTAAAATCATACCCATCTTCAGCTTGAGTACATCTAGGGTTCTAATTGTAGGAGAGATCAGTTGCTTCGTATATTCTTCACGTAGCTTCTTTTTGAAATTAAGTTCCTTTAGCCCATTCACCATTCCTCTGAGATGGCGAAACAGTGTAATTCTAAGCTCTTTCATATTTTCTTCTCCACTTCTGGTATAAGGCAATATGATAAAAGTGAGAATGAAGTTTACAGAGAAAAATAGCATAGCAACAGCAGCCATTTCCCATGACAGATAGATCAAATAGCCCAAGCAAACTGTAACAATTGCAATATTCTTGAATAGATCAGCAAGCTTTGAGGCGGCAGCTCCTATTTTGTTTATTTCTATTGTCATTATCGGAATGATCTTGTCTTCTTCTAATTCAATTTGCTGAAAAGAAGAATGCATAATCCTATTAGACAAATTCACCCTTAGGTCATGAAGTGTATTCTGAGAAAGCTTAGTGAGTTGATATGTACCCCAAAGCCCTAGAAGTGCCGAGCATAGGATGTAAACGACAAACATCATAACGAATTCTTGTGGGTCATCAACACCGTCTTTAAGACCCGAATGAACATGTTTAATTACAAGGGCAGCTGCAATTCCAGCAGAAGCATTAATTAAAGTTGCGAAGAGGTACTTTCCTAGCTGGTGCTTTATGAGTGCAAATACGAATCTCATGGTGAAGTCAGGAGCTCCTGACCAATAATTTTGATTTGGCGCAAAAGTATAAAGATTAGTATTCGCACCATTTTTTCATCTAAGTATTTGGTCAATAAACGTGCAAAATAGTGCTAGGACTTATAGTTGCTTATGTTTTGAATCAATTTTGTTCTGGTATTAGCGCGTTTTCAAATGGTTAGGTTGTTAATTTGTTAAGATTTTTACACTTTGGATAGGTGATATTACAAATTGCGAAAAAATTAGGAGGCATTGCATCCTTTTTGCGAATAACACATCGCTTTCAGTCTCCCATTTTTCGGATGTCTGAATACGCAAGCGCTCCATTAGTTTCGTTCTGTATCACAAATAAGAATCGATTTGCGCAAATTTCGCAGACTTTGAAAAAAAACCTTGATGACAATCGACAAGATTGTGACAGACTCGAGTTTGTACTGGTGGATATAGGAAGTGATGAAGACATTACGGATTGGGTAATTGCGAATTTCAGGTCTGAATTAGAGTCGGGATACCTCAAGTATTTCCGAACTCATAAAACTGAGAATTGGCATGCGCCTGTTGCTAAAAACACTTCTCACAGACTTTCATCAGGTAAAATCCTTGTCAATCTTGATGGAGATAATTTCACTGGTTATAGGGGAGGAATGTATATTTACAATGAATTTATAGCTCATAAACACGATATCTGTTTATGGCAGTTTTCGGGTACATTCAATGATGGTTCTTTCGGACGAATTGCTGCAGCAAGAGATACTTTCATGGCAGTTGGTGGATACAACGAGGAACTATTAGAAATGGGCTACCAGGATCGTGATCTAGTGAGAAGGCTAGAGTCTTATGGAGCTAAGGTAGTTCTAGCTCCAGATGAGGATTATAGCCAGGCTATCCCAAATGAGAAATATGAACCGGAGAACATGGGATACATGGCTATGCGCCTTTTCAACAGATATGTTGCGAAGAGGCTAATGACAAGAGGTTGTTTTATAGCAAATAACGGAAAGATTGGTTTTGAAAATGTTAATAGATTGACCCCAAAGGAAGGAACTTTTATTTTTGAAGATGTTCGGAGCTAAAAAAATAAGAATAAAATTGGGCGACACTCCTCCTGAGAGTTTTATCCACCAAAGATTAAGGTCTGCTTTATTCAGCACACATCGCTATAAAAATAAAAGGAAGATTTCATTTTGTACAATTGTGAAACCTTCTGATCCATATCTGATTAAAACATTACCAGAAAATTTATTAGCAAATCAGCGGGACCAAGATCAGGTAGAGTTTGTCGTGCTTGCCCCTAAAGCGTGGCAGCCTCTAGATGAAATAAGGAATAAATTTGAAAAGGAAATTGAGAATGGATATTTAAGAATCGCCACATATGATCCAACTTTACAAGTTGGGATTCTTAGAAATCTGAGCTTTCAATTGGCTGAAGGAAAGATATTGTCCAATTTGGAATCAAGTGATTTTACTGGATCACGAGCAGGCAACTTTTTTTACAATGAATTGACATCTGTGCCAAATGACACGGTGATGTGGGTACGTAAGGCTGGGAAAATCACGTCACGGATATCAGTTTGGAGAGATACTTTCTATGAAATTGGTGGATTTGATGAAGATAAAAAATATTCCAAGCAATGTGCCAATTTGATCCATCGCCTGAATCTTTATGGCGTTGAAACCAATTTCGGATCCAATGATTATTTCACCAGATCATTGGTAAAGTCACCACGAAGTTTTTTTAGCCAACAACCCGAAAGAGAAACTAGGAAATTGACAATGACACATCTTGAGGAGTGCGATATTGATTTACTTTAAGGATTTTTAGGTCTGGATCTGTCGAGCAACTAATACAGTTTTTCGACTTCCTCGACAAGTTTCTCCCATTCAAAGTCTGAAGCATGTTTTTTCCCATGTACCGTCAGTCTGGATCGGTCAAGCTCATGAATTTTTAAAGCAACATTTGCGAGTTCTAAAACATCTCCTGGCTTTACGAAATACTCCAATTGCTCCTGAGTTAATAATTCTTTATAACCGTCATTAGAATATCCAATCAATGGAATTCCGGCTTGCATTGCCTCTAGAAGGACAATCCCGAAGCTTTCACCATACAAAGCAGAAGCAATAAATAGGTCAGCTGAAGCCAAGAGATCCCGTTTCTCCTGGTCGTCAACCTGTCCAAGAAATATGACTCCATTCAAACCATTATCCTTACAATACTGCTCTGCTTTTTGTCGTTCCCTACCCTCACCGGCTACCAACAATCTGCTTTCTGGCATTTGAGATACAAAAATCTCAAATGCCTTGACCGCATCCATAATTCCTTTTCTAGGTTCTAGGCGCCCAAGAAATAGTAGATTGAATTTTCCGTCTGCATACTTTTCTACGATTTCCCCAACTTCCAATGGTTCAATCCCATTTGAAATAACCTCAACCTTCCTCTTTGAAAATCTGGAGATGCATTTTTTTTGCGTCTCTGATACTGAAATTATCTGATCCAGCCAGTTGAAGACTATTTTTCCCATAAAAGGCATCACCCAACTTCCAAGAAATTTGCCAATGACAGTATTTGAGGGAGTATCGTGAAAAGTGGCAACTTGATGTGCCTGAGAGATCATTCTAATCTGCAATGCCAGAAAAGGGTTCCATATTGTGTGGTAATGTATTACGTCAAATTTTTCCTCTCTAACGAATTGTTTCAGTTTTTTCAACTCCTTTCCAACACAGAGGT
>JAAEPI010000122.1 GCA_024232835.1 Cytophagales bacterium | reverse complement strand
GTCCCTGTGTCTGCAACTTAGTATCTGACCCCCCCCTGAACGGACCAAGCATAAATTTTCAATGAATATTTTGAGGATCAGTTCTCTGATATAAGCAAGTACGATGTAGACATTGACTATTCAAATGACATAATAAATAACATTGATTTTAGTACTGGGAGGGTAAGGAAATTGCTTAAAGATGTTAATGTTAACAAATCCGTAGGTCCTGATGGTATTCACGGGAAAGTTCTGAAGAACTGTAGGGATGGCATTGCATACCCTCTGGCATCAATTTTTAAAATATCCTACAACATGGGACAGATCCCTAATGAGTGGAAACTAGCCAATGTTGTTCCAGTACACAAGAAAGGCCCGAAAACATCTGTAGAGAATTATAGACCTATTTCTCTTACTTGCCTTGTAATGAAAGTTTTTGAAAAAATTGTGAGAGATGAGCTCCTCTCAAAATGTATTGATAAACTGAATCAAAACCAACATGGATTTCTCCCACAAAAGTCGTGTACTACACAGATGGTC
>JAAEPI010000121.1 GCA_024232835.1 Cytophagales bacterium | reverse complement strand
CCGAAATTCGAAAAAAAAAGGCGATTGAACGCTTACGCCATCTCCATCATTGGGAAGTTGTTTTAATAGAATAGCACTCGCTCTCTGTGTGGATGGGAAAGTCTCGATTTGATGTTGCTCAATTTTCCATTTATGACGATTTAAGTACCACAGCTCAAGGGCTTTGTAATAACTCTCCGGTTTAGATTCATATCCAAAAATTCCATGTGCAACCCGTTTCTGCAATTTATCGATCACAGAAGGAGGAACTTTGATATCCATATCCGCAACAGACATTGGGATAACATCTGCGTTCCCGAAATGTTCTTCAAGAAACGTTTTACTCCATTTCAATGTAGGATATTGTCTGCGATCTACAGATTCATCAAAGTTCATATTTCATTCTCCTCGCCTAATGTACAACTCACAACAATGAAGTGGAATTGTTTGTTAGCCATTTTCGTCTAAAATACAACAAGTATTATTTGAGGGAATTAACTCCACGATCTTTGCCATGATTTCGAAACGGCCAAGTTCTTTGGCGGCAGCAACACGGTGATTGCCATCCATAACATAGTATTCATCATTGAATTTGTAGAGATTGACTGGCGGCAGCAATATCCCTT
>JAAEPI010000120.1 GCA_024232835.1 Cytophagales bacterium | reverse complement strand
TAACGAAGGAAACAGCTAGGTTTTCAAAGACCTCAGGTAGATCAACTGATACTCACAATTCCGTGAGAGGTGTACATACAAGAACTTTGCCAAATCGTTGGGTAGAACTGGCCATTCTGTTTGACGGTCTCGCACGCTAATCAACCTCTCAGAGAAGCGAAGAATTATTCCAAAACCAAAACCCCATTCATTCATCCATTTCCAAGGAATTTCCGCTTTTCGTTATATGGTGGCAGCGGTGGGATACTTGATCCGAGACCTGAGTAGATACCTATCCTGTTTCGTCTCGGGTTCCAGCTTCAGCAAGGAAAGGAAACCAACAACAAAACAGCGAGTTTTTCGGTCGCGACGAACAACTCACTATTGCACTTGCACCACACAGAACCGATTCGCACACACGCGCCACTTCACTTCAATTTCACAGTGAGTGGGAAACCTTCATCCAAAGAAGCCGCTTCGTTTCCATCATTTTTCTCGAGATTTGTTAGAGGGTATAAAGACCCTGGTTGTTGTTGTTTGTAGAGGCAGACTCTACGTTGTGGTCCGGACCGAGAGAAGGCACGCAGGCCCTGCATACATTGGAGGATACAAGGGGGCATCGACCCTGCATAGCAGCTTGTACGCTGACGGGGGCACAGACCCTGCATACTGTAGCAGCTTTACGCTGACGAGAGCATCGACTCTACGAGGGCATAGACCCTGCATACATTGCAGCATTTCGCTGACGAGAGCATTGACTCTACGAGGGCATAGACCCTGCATACATAGCAGCTTCACGCTGACGAGGGCGCAGACCCTACATTGCAGCATTGCGCTGACGGCCGAAAGAGGGCACAGACCCTGCATAGCAGCAGTACGCTGACGAGGGCTTAGACACCCTGCATAGCAGCTTTAACGCTGACGAGGGCACAGACCCTACATTATATTTCGCACTAAACGAGGGCACATTGCGCATTGTACATATTGTTTCGTCCTACATACGTATCTGACACTCGGAAACAGAAGGAGAATTCAACAAGTACATAATACAAAATGTCGGACGACGAATCCAATCAGACGGTCAACCCGCATGAAGCACGAGCAGACAGAAACAGAATCATTACATTAGAAAACGATATTCGACGTCTAACGCAACAATTGACTAATTTGCAAAATGTAGCACGAAATCCAGCTCCGGTAGCACCGCCACCCCAACAGCTTGTACGCCGAGAACGTCGAGACAACGCTATTGACAGATTGGAACCGTTCCGAGGAGGCATAAACGCATCCTTCGCCGATTTCCACGAACAATTCGAAAGATACGCAAAGTATTTCAATTGGGACGAGCCAGAAAAGTTGAACAAACTTCCATTCTTCCTCGAAGAGCATGCCTTGGACGTGTACAGAGACTTGACGGACGCCGAAAAGAACAATTATGACGCATCGATACGCGCTCTAGGACAGAATCTTCAACCAGTAGCACTAAGCAAATTTTGCGCGAACGAATTGATGGGAAGAAAAATACTCACTGGTGAAACGAGTCAACAATATCGAGCAGCACTTCTCAAATTGTGTCGCAACGGTTATCCGAATTTCGATCAAGCACAACTCAATGACTTGTTGCTGCCCATCTTTCTTCGTGGTTTGCGACCTCAACACCTGCGTCAAACGGTTTTGAACGCAGATCCTGAAAATTTGGATACTGCAGTAAACAAAGCCACTTTGTTTGAAGCTAACAATTATCTTCTCAACGATACTACTCCTTCAAGAACAGGGGTGTATACGAGCTTCACATCCACAACTCGTGATGTACATTCAACCAATGCATCGCACGGAAATTCGCATAGCAATGCAACGAATGCAGATGCTGTCGAAAAGTTGACAAAACTTTGTGGGGAGACGATTGCAACGCTGAGAAACGCTCAGGCTCAAACCGATTACGTGCTCACGATAAATGCTAAACAGCAAAGAGAACAGGCAAGACAAATGACCAATGCACAAATCAACAATGATTCCAATATGCAGCACTATCAACTCAATCCGCCGAGACGACAAGAAAGACGTTGGACAACAAACGGAGATCCTATTTGTGACTACTGCAAACGAGTAGGGCACATTTCCCATAATTGTAGAATGCGTAGGAACGCTAGAACAGAGCAATTTACGCCGCGATTTCATAATGATTTTCCACACCGCAACTATCAATCAAATCTAAACCAAGATGACAGCTTCCAAACAAATCGATCGAATTTTAACCAAGAGAATTTTCAACCGAGCTTCAATCGCTTCCAATCTAACGCAGTTGACACGACTTTCCATTTGACGGATGAAGAAAGAGAGTGGTACCAGTCATTTACGTCTCAGCCACAAGAAAACCAAATTTTGCATGAAATCAATACGATTTTTACGTCGCCGTCGACCGTGACTTCTTCGCCTTGTAAAGATGGCAATTTGAAGGAAGGAACGATCGAAAAGGTGAATGAATCGGATAAACGCGACGAATCAGACAGAGAAGCAAGCGCGGATTCGAAGGAGCCTTCTGAACCAAGTAATAATCCTGAGAGTTCTTGTACTCATCAATTTCACTCCGTTTCTGCAATCGACTATAATGAATCAATGGCAAACTCGTCCTCGATTTTGAAAACTGGAAGATCGTTGATTTTGGGAAGTACAATTCCTACATTCAATTTGGTGAACTTTCTCATTGGCCCCACTCCTATACGATTCGGAAATAAACGGTACATGCACTACTGTGAGACTGGTGAACTCGTCTTGCAAGGAGGAATCCCGACTCTTCATAATTTCAATCAATTACAATCGTGGTCACGGCATGAAACAATCTGGCATCAAATTGTATTCGAACGATTCGACACAGCACAATCACATGACAACCTGAATGATTTATCAAACAAGATGCAACCACAACAAATTATAATGAAAGGACTTGCAATAATCGTTTCGAATAACACAGATGGCACAGTCATGGCAGTTGCAAATCATATCACAAGACGAGGTTTCTTCAGCTTCCTCATAAGAGAAATTTTCGATTTGAAACAGTTTTGGATTTTCCTTTGCTGCGTTTATGTGACGATTGTCATCACAATCAGGCGTTTTCTTCCGAGGATAAAGTGTACTACAAAATATGCGAATGCACCAGCCTTGACACAACATACATGGAAATTGATGCATGACAGAGCAACCACATTTATCCAATTTAGACGAACGATATGCAAAACTCAAGAACAAAATGCACGTAATGATCAGCGTCAAAGCGAAAATCATATGCGTTTGAAGAATAATCCTAATGAACGCGGTCACATCGTTCCTTTGCAATGGGATCAAAGATTGACTATCGAAGCACCTCCATCAACTCTTGCTAATGCTACCAGGCGACAATTAACTCAAAACAGACTGCAAATACATGAAGCATTGAAATCCGCAATTTCAGCGCCTCTAGAAACTAAACCAGAAGTTCCAGAACACACTCAGAGCACACTTGCTGTATGGCCTCGCAACAGAAATTATCGAGTTCATCATATCAACGCACTACCACTGGAAATAACAGTCAGAAGTCATAAAATAAAGCGCTACGATTGGAACAACGAGATTCCCATTTCATTCATTTCAGAAAATCTGGCACTCGTGATTCAGTTAATAGTAGAAACAATAAATCAGAAACGACCGAACTTCCAGCTACCTCGAGTCACTGGCATTGTTAGAGATGTTGATTTTGACGTCCATTCTCCCATAGGATCGTTTTATCACATGGACACTTTCTTCGTAATGGGTGAGCTTCCAGGAGATATGCTAATCGGAAAGCAATTAGCGCTCCGGCTAGGCGAAAAGTACGACGATAATCTTTTCGGACTCATGGAATTAGTGGGTTCTTCAAAAACTTCCATGACTTGCATTTACATAAACGACGCACCAATAATTGCATTAATCGATACAGGAAGTGCAGTCACTTTCATGTCTGAACAAGCATTGCTAAGAATACCACAATACGTTCTACTACCAAGATTGATACACGCAAAAGCAGCCACAGGTGATGCATTGAAAATTATTGGCTCCAGCAACACCGACATAAAAATAGGAAATTCAGTGCACAAACACCTCATACACGTTTGTCGAGATTTGCCATACGATGCGATAATCGGAGAAGATTTCCTCAAGAAGTTAGGGAGATTCACTATCGATTATGCAAATGAAATTCTCGAAATAAACGAATCAAGGGTATCGCTTGCTCCACGGAGCAAATTACAATATAAACAGTATTCGGTCAGAGCAACAGAAACGTGTGATATTTCAACCCAAACTGAAGCAGTTTTCTCGACGGAAATCGATTTTGACCAAGCAGAAAACTCGACGACTTCGTCACGCGTAGACGATTGAAAATTGTGCTCTTGACATGATTACACGCACAGACAAGTCAACTACACACAAACCATGCGGACTTCGTTGTTTTCTCGTATGTAGATGTAGAAAAATCGACATGCAGTATTCAATCATATACGGTACATGTATAATTGCAAATACGATGATCCCTCGTCCTGAGACAACGCAATGTCCCAGCCGCCAGAACCTCAAATTC
>JAAEPI010000119.1 GCA_024232835.1 Cytophagales bacterium | reverse complement strand
GTTTCGTCAGTAGACCTTGTGCTGGCAGTGAACACTGCTCACTGGCTAAACCTAGATAAATATTTTCAAGAATGCGAAAAAGTTTTGAAGCCAAATGGGATAATCGCAATTGGGGGATATGCTCTGCCGATTCCAAAACTAGCCACTGAAATTGGCGATGCAGGAATCGCAAACGAGAAAGCTAATGTTGAATTGAAAAGTGCTATTTCGGAGGTTCCATTCTATCAATCAGTCGCCATTTGATTAGATGGTGGATTGACATTATTCAAAATCTTCTAGATGAACAGCAAGCTTATCAATGAGGGATACTGGAATAACGACAAGGGATTATCTGACAGTCAATTCGCTATGGTGGAGCTGCCGTATCAAGAACAGCGGTGCTTTAGGTAGACATGATGCTGTTGATGTCTCATTTGGTATGTCTCCGACCTTGGTGAAATGAATGAGCGAAAACAACGATAATTTTTAGGAACAACGCTGACTTTTACGTGCGCAGAACGACCTCGGTTGGAAATTATGTGTCATATTTGAAGACGTGGAGTGGGCTGCGAAATTATTTCGAAAAACACCCCAGCCATCCGAAATACTGGGAAGATTTCATAAGAAAGTAACGATTTCTGTTAT
>JAAEPI010000118.1 GCA_024232835.1 Cytophagales bacterium | reverse complement strand
GTCGACTTTGATGTAGACTTAACATGTGACCAAAATTTTTTGGAGATTAGGGCTGGGTCATCGTCTTCATTAAAATTAGAGATCATTTTTTCATGTACGAGATTCTTGAAATCCCTTCTACAATTTGAGAAATTTTCATAGTCCTCTGAGAGCTCAGTTTCATTAAATTTGGCCCTAAGTCTCTCTTTCTTAAGACATAGCTGGTATGTCTCTGAGTCAAACCAGGGAGGCTGGTCCTTGTCGGTAATCGTGATAGTTGGAATTCTGTATTTCATGTGATGGAAAAGAATATGTTTAAATCGGTACCATCCCGTTTCTGCATCACAGTTGAGGTGGATATCCCAACTTACTGATTTTAGATCATTGGTCAAGCCCTCCCAGTTTGCCTTTTTGTAGTTAAATATTTTACGTTTAACAATCTTCTTTCTGAAATTCATTTTGAGAGAGAATGTTAAACCATAATGGTCCGATGAGCAGATTTCATTTCTGCCCAGAACCATAACACTTTCAACACCACCAACAAAGTTAGACAATAGTATGTCCAGTGTCTTACCTTTCACATGGGTGGGTTGATTTATCATTTGAGTGAGACCAAGATCATTGAACATATCAATGAAACGTTGGCCTAGTTGGGTTGATGACCGTCCTTCTGTCCAATTAATTTCTGGCAGATTGAAGTCACCAACCACAAAATGGGCCTTGAATTTTCTCTGGCTCACAACATTTTTAAGATGCCGCTCAATTTCATTTAAGTTCTGCTCACCAAGGGTTCCTACCCTGTAACAAACAGATATGCAGTAGTTTGTATTGTTTGCCTTCAGGCTGACAGACATCATTTCAGCCTTGGAACTGACATCAACTTTGTCATTTTCGACATCAATATCAGTTTTTACTGCAATTAAGACACCACCCCCCTTTCTACGGTACTTGTTTGGATCCGAAGGGTCAGGGGGATGTGACCGTTTAGACCTATCCTTACGATATACCTTGTAAATGTTATCGGGAAGTATTTCATTGTCAAGGTGTTCTTTTGAGAGCCAAGTCTCTGTCAAAACTATTATATCAGGCTTGTCCTTAAAGATTTTTGACTGGAGCTCTAGTAGCTTCGTCACATCTAGGGGCATGTTAGTTTTTCCAAGTCCACTGATTGGCACAAGCCCTCTTAAGTTTTGGTACATAACCGTAAGGTGGGTCCTCTTAGAATGGATGTTAGAACCTATTCGAGCAGGTCCAGGATTCAAAAGGCTTGTGTTGCATATCACAAGCAATAGTAAGTTAAGTATAGTTGTCCATATCGTTACCATATTACAAAGGAACTGGGTTCTGCTGCAATTATATTTTGCAGACCAGTAACGACGAGGAGATCCATACTTGAAAATCCAGGCAACAATATCCTTATGTTGTTGCCTAGAATACAACATCATTAGCAATGTAATAGTTGCAGAATTGAGAAGGCTATTCCAATCGTTTGCTACATGCCTTCCAATGTTATAAGCACAGTGGAATTGATGCTGTTCTATGTTACTTGCTGTTACAATGGCCCCCGCCAATAACAAAAGTATCATGTACATGTATACTATGATTAGAGCTCCATACAATATTGCCAGGACTTCTTTTTTATTAGGAAAAGGAGTAAACCTGTCATTCATTCTATGTTGTTTGGGTCCACATGAATTAGAATTTAGACCCGTAGCAATTCGGTGTTGTAGAAAATTAACACACATCTTCTTAAACTATTATTTTAGACTCTGAGTTTAAGTTTTTTAAACAATGGAAGTACACAGAATATGTCTGCAAAAGTTTTATCTCAAAATTGAATGAGAAACTTTGGT
>JAAEPI010000117.1 GCA_024232835.1 Cytophagales bacterium | reverse complement strand
ATAATAAAAACAGTCCGCCTACACTATTAATCTTTTCCGCTTAAAAAGTTGGTGTGATATATGCTAGGCCCTAATACGCATCAAGTAATTGACATCAAGTGAGCCCTAAATTTGAAAAAAAATCACCTCACAGTAACATTTGCAAAGAAGAGCAAACATAAATAGCCATTTGCTGTCATTGCTCGAGTTAGAATAACAGATTGAAAATAATGTATGTAGCAGATCGCTATCACGATTGATGACATTTCAACAAGAATATTTAGATGGTATTCAACTTTCATGGACCTTATTGCCACGGGCTTTAGCGAGACGATGGTCGATGAAGTCCGTGAAGAGATGGGCCACTTAGGCATGCTTCTGTTTCTTGGCAGAGCAAGGCAGAGAATTTGGGCGAAAAGTGACGAAGCAACCTCAATTCATCAATTGTGAATTGGCCAATTAGGAGTGGCCTTAGCATTATATCTTGTAGATGCAACAGGATCTTGCTACTCGGGAGCACGCTTCTGCGATCCTACTATCTAGTCGTTTGTGTCTTATGAGAAGTTTTAGAAATCTGGACTTGAATCATTTACTTAGAAACGACTCTTTGTATGTAAGAATCACTCATATAACCTATT
>JAAEPI010000116.1 GCA_024232835.1 Cytophagales bacterium | reverse complement strand
CTTCGCTTCGCCCGTTCGTATCTAATGCGGCTGAGACTTTTTCAGAGACCCTAATTCAATTTTTTTGTCGCCCCTCGTGGATCAATAGCAGCAATTACATGCTATCTTTTGTAATATTTATCAAATAAGCCTTCGTACTCAGCCGCCAGCTCTTTTTCATCTGCAGCTCTGAATGCTCTGGCCAACTCATTTATTATTATTATTTGTCTTTGCGTTTCCACTCCATCTTGCGAGCCAGTTTCAGCCATTCGATCCAAGGTCTGAACAGCATGAACACTCGATTTTTGTGCTATATCTATGGCCAATTCCCTTTCTCCAACCTCAAGTAGCATCCCTACCTGCAGAGTAGAAAAATAATCATAGGGAATCGTTTCATTGGGAATAGCTTCTAAACATTTCAATAAAACACTCCTGGCCGTGTCATAATCTTCCACAGCCATATATTCTTGTGCAAGCGTATTGAAGGCAGAACGTAGATTTTGGCAAAAGCCTCGATAATCTTCAGAATAATATACATCAGGTCTGTCAAGATTTACCCAGCTAAACTTCTCCATCATGTTTTTGTACATGAGTTCCTTATTCACCATCGGTCGATTTGACGCAATAGGCAACAATCGGTAGCAGATTCCTTCTTGTATGATATTCGCACTCACATCAACATTGAAATGTGATAGCGACGTATAATTGAAATACATCGGACGATCCCAATTATTGTTAGCAATCAAATCCAAAATAGCCAAATCCTTCTTTTCCAGTCCATTCCCCTTTATGTTCAATATCATGTGATTCGTCACAGCTTCATCTAAATAATCAGGTAGAAGTGCTTTTATCTTCGCTGTGTCAATATTGCTCAAAACCAATGCCTTTGTCGGAACAGAATTGTACGCGCTGATGGATGTAGGTACTCTCAACGCTTCGTGATCTTGCTTAATAAGCTCAAGATACTTCCTGAGATTTATTGCCTGATCCTTCAATTGTGGATTTTCTATTACAGGGAGGTAATCATTCAGTCCACCTTGCTGATAATTTTTCTCCGTAAGTCCAAATGGTAAAGGCTCAGATTCATAAGAGGGTCTCATCATCTGCTGAACGTACCAGTCGGTGTTGAAATAGCTGAGTACGATCACACGAACATCCGTCCGGTAGCCTTCCACCTCTTGCAAGTACCACAGCGGAAAGGTGTCATTATCACCACCTGTAAATAGAATGGCATTAGGCGCACAAGAATCGAGATAATTCTTGGCAGCAGCCATAGAAAACAGCCTATCAGATCGATCATGGTCATCCCAGTTTTCACTGGCCATAATTGTCGGAATGCCAAGAGCCAAAACACAAGCCAATATGGCCGCAAGTCTTGAGCTTATTATTTTTTTCAAAATTTCATATAAAGCAATAACTCCAAATCCCACCCAAATGGCAAATACATAATAGGATCCCGTATAGATATAATCTCTCTCTCTCGGCTCGGTTGGAGGAGAATTCAGGTACAAGACAAGAGCAATACCAGTGAGAAAAAATAGTAGCAATGTGACCGAGAAATATTTGGGGTTATTCCGGTATTGAATCATCATACCCAAAAGCCCCAATAAGAGTGGCAAAGCGAAATAGATATTTCTTCCCTTGTTAGTCTTGATTTGATCGGGTGCATTGTTATCGGGGCTGAAAAAAACTGACTCAGCACCCTGGACATCTGACGCACGTCCGGCAAAATTCCACATGAAGTATCGCATATACATGTGTCCAATCTGATACTTAAACATAAAATACAGATTGTCAGAAAAGGTTGGTTTTTCACCTTGCCGCAATCCGGTAATATCCATATACCTTTTTATATGATTTCGGTCGCTGCTATACATTCTTGGAAGAATGGTAGAATGTCCGGGTTCATAGACATATTCTACTTTGTAATCTTTCACTTCATACGAGTCCTCACCACGCATATAAATAGCTGCTCCTTTCTTTTGATCCTCTACTCGTGCTGTAAAATATTGTCCCTTGAAAAGTGGGCGACTACCGTATTGCTCTCGCTTGAGGTATGACACGAAGCTTATAATTTCTTCAGGATTATTTTCATCAATTGGTGGGTCGTAATTAGACCGAATAAGTACGATCGCATAGGACGAGTACCCGATCATTATAAATGTAAAGCAGAGCAGAGCCGTATTCAGGATATGTTTGCCTCTGGTAATCGAATAACGAATACCATAGGTCAGGGTACCTATAAATACTAATCCAAAAAAGATGACTCCAGACCCAAAGGGTAATTTAAGTGTATTCACAAAGAAAATTTCAATACCTCCGGCTATGGATGGTAGACCTGGAATAATACCTATCATTATCAAAAGGATAATCCCACCCGAAACTAACAAGGTAGAAATGACTCCCCAACTCGTAATTTCAGGTTTGTATCTAAAATATACGATCAACCCTAGTACTGGTATCGTCACCAAATTGAGCAAGTGAACGCCAATAGAAAGCCCCATCATATACGCAATCAAAATCAACCATCTGGATCGGTCGGACTCATTCTCCTTATTCTCCCATTTCAGTATAGCCCAAAAAACAAAGGCGGTGAAAAACGATGACATCCCATACACTTCGGCTTCTACTGCAGAGAACCAAAAGGAATCTGAGAAAGTACAAGTGAGTGCACCAACCATACCAGCTCCCACCATCAATATCTGTTGTACAGAAGTTTCATTTCCTCGCTCAACTTTCAATATTCTACCAGCTAAATGGCTAATTGACCAATAAAGAAATAAAATAGCGAATGCGCTACATAGCACGCTAAGCATGTTGACCCAATAAGCCACCTGAGTGGTATCACCCATAGCCAGCATCGAAAACATTCGACCAGTAAGAAGGAAAAACGGAGCACCAGGAGGATGAGGCACTTCCAATTTATACGAGCAAGCAATGAACTCACCACAATCCCAGAAACTGGCGGTCGGCTCAACGGTGAGGGTATAAACTACCATGGCTATGAAGAAAGCCACCCAGCCGGAAATGTTGTTTATTTTTTGGTACGTCATGTGCATGTAAAAAATGTAGTGGCGAAAATAGCAATTAAACTAGTAATTACGTTGGAGCTACGACGATGGGTTATAATTTTAACAAAATCAGAAAGTGCAGCATAGGATGAAGCCTATTAGTATCCTTATTTTTCTTCTTCCATTGTCATGGAATGCTGTCGCTCAACGGGCTCCTCAAATCGACAGTATCCATATGGTATTGTTGAATCCTTACATAGAGTTGGAAGCCACTCAAGCCATCAATGATATGTACAATTTCAAATTCGAAGAGTCGATGCGAAATATGAAATATTTGAAATATGAATATGGCTGGCATCCTCTTCCCTATTTCCTCATGGGGCTCAATTACTGGTGGAGAATTCAGCCCAATCTTCGCGATACCCAATACGACAAGGAATTCCATGCATATATGGACACGACCATTTTCCTGGCTAAGCGATTGCATGAAGAGGCAAATCCCATTGAAGGGGCGTTTTTTCTTGCAGCATCGTATGGCTTCAAAGCGCGAATTGAATCCGATCGTGATAATTTTCGAATTGCCGCTGGTGATGGGCGGAAAGCTCTAAAGTATTTGAAAGAGTCAAAGGACTATACCGAATACAGTCCTGAGCTACTTTTCGGGGATGGGCTAATAAATTATTACTCAAAATGGATAAGGGAAAATTACCCTATGCTGCGTCCATTAATGATGTTCTTCCCAAAAGGAAACAAGGAACTAGGTATCAAACAGCTTACAGATGTTTCCAGAAACGCGTTTTACTCACGGACGGAGGCGCAGTATTACCTAATGAGCATTCTGTACGATGAGAAGAAATACTCTGAGGCACGTAGGTTGGCCAAGTATTTACATCATACCTATCCAGACAATTCTTATTTCCACAGGTGGCATTTAAGAATGCTTTATCAAATGGGTAATCAGCCTCAAGCTGAATTCGAAGGATTGGAAATAATCCAGCGAATAGATAGTGGGTATGTTGGCTATGAATCAAATACCGGAAGACATGCGGCGTATTTCCTTGGGAAAATTTATAAAAAGAGACAGCCGGGAAAAGCAGAAAAGTATCTATTGATGGGGTTGAAATATTCAGAGGAAGTCGATGCTACAAAAAAGGGCTACTACTTCCTATCACTTTATATGTTAGGTGAGATTGCTCAGAAAAGAGGGGATAAAGAACAAGCCGAATACTATTATAGACGTGTTAAGAAACTATCAGGAAGAAAACACAGTGCCAATAAAAAAGCCAAAAAAGCTTTGAGGGAATTGTAAAAATTAAGTGCGTAATTTTAAGTCAATGTCCGCAGCAACAAAACCATACCACGACCAGAAAATTTTCTGGGACGTAGATGCTGGCACAATGGATTTTGAAGTACATAGGGACTTCATCGTGACTCGTGTATTTGATAGAGGAGACGTTCAGGACATAAGAAACTGTCGAAAATTCTATGGAGACAATATGGTTTCTAGTATTTTACTAAAGACACCTTTCCTTTCAAAAATGAGATTGCATTTGGCAAGTGCAGTAATAAATCAACCAATCGAAGCATTCAGATGCTATACCTTGAGACAGTCGAATCCAGAACTATTGCCTTACTAAAGGAACTTCAATCTATCGAAGAACTTCAAGATTTTCCACTTGTTGGCGGTACGGCCTTAGCATTGTATTATGGCCATCGCCAGTCAATTGATATTGATTTATTCGGCCCGGCTCTTAATAAAACAGAAGTAGTTAAATCATTGAAAGCTAAATTCAAACGTCAGCTTGAGTTTGTAGAATCCAAGGTCAATTGGTCATTATTTTGTTTTATTGATGGAATTAAAGTTGACATAATACAATACCCCCACCCCATTCTTAGCCCTCTCATTGTTGATTCTGAACTTATCCTCTATTCCATTGAGGATCTTGCCGCTATGAAAGTCAATGCCGCTTTGAATCGCGGGACCAAAAAAGATTTTTGGGATATTTACGAATTACTCCAGCATCTAAGCTTAAAAGAAATCATTTCATTTTTTGAGAAAAAATACCAAGAGCAAAGACAATTAATATCCATCCCTCAGGCTCTTGTATATTTTGAGGATGCAGAAAATGTACCAGACCCAATATGTTTGAAAAATCGAAGCTGGGATGATATTAAGAACGGAATCAGGCAAATAGTCAGTGACTATTTATCTTGAAACACCGCCAACCACTTGTCCTTATTCGCTTCTACGGAATAGTCCTTTACTACCGTTTCTTTCCCCGCTAATCCCATCTGCTTGCACAAATTTTCATCTTCAATAAGGAGCGACAATTTCTCTACCCACTCATCTACAGAACTCGCCAGCATTCCATTCTCTCCATCTTGAATAATATCAGAATTCAGTCCCACCGGAGACATGATTGTAGGAATGCCAAGAGCCATGTATTGCAGACCTTTCAATCCACATTTCCCCCTTGACCAATTGTCGTCAGGTAGAGGCATAATACCAATATCAATTCTACACAGATCCTCAATTTCCGTTTGTTTTCTCCATGGCAGACCCTGAATTCCCAATTCAGGATTGACGTACTTTCCATCTCCAATAACTTTAAAATAAACCCGATCTTCAAATTTTTTCCTGATCACTTCAAGCGCCTCAATCGCACTCTCAAAATGCTTGATGGTAGAGAAACTACCGCTCCATCCGACACAAACTCTGGAGGGATCCTTCTTTATTTCCAATGATTTGTATTCTGTCAGATCAATGGTCGTTGGGATGATGACCACATTTTTATTGAATTGTCTCGCATGTTTCGCTAGATATTCATTTCCTGCAATTACCACATCGCACAATGAAATTATTTTATTCGTTTTCTCCGGATTCTTCAGTTTTTGAAAAAAGGACTGGCCTGGATTTTCATCCTGGAGCCAAATGGAATCATCAAAATCAAAAACCAATTTCGCCTTTGATTTGCTAAACATTCGTTCAAAAAAAGTTCCAAAGAAAAAAGCATCCCGATAAATGAAAATATAATCGAACTGATTCGCTTGTAACACATCTTTCCAACGTTTCCATGCACTATATAAGCCAACTCGTATCTTACCAAGAACATTTCCTTCTCCGTAGAAAATTTTATCCTGCTGCTCGTCAAGCATGTTCGAATAAGTGATTTCGTACCCTTGCTCTTCGAGATGATTTAGATACTGTTCATGTCGAAACCGCTGACCTGGCGACCGATCATTTCGGTGGAGGGTGAGAAAAAGTATTTTTAATTTCAACTTCAAAGAAATTTCAAAGGACTGTGACGAGCAATATTTTCAAAATCCGGGTCATTATGAACCAACGTGAGGTCAAAAGAAATTGCATACCATGCAATCAGGCAATCATTGGGCTTTCTAATTGTAGTACCTAACTTTCTAAGTTTTCGATAAATAGCTGCACCTGTGCTAGCATCCCACATATTTGCTGACAACATCGGTATGGCTGAAAAAGAGTCCTGACAAGATTTGTGAATCTTATCATGCTTAATTCCTTGCAAAACTTCCTAAATAATTACTGGACAAATAAATAATTGATTTGTCAAAAGCCCTCTCTTCATTTTGTCTACTTTGTGGCTTTCGGTCTGAGCAAAAAAATCTATCCAAATGGATGTATCAGCTATGATTCCTTCCATGGGTCATAGGTTCGCATTTCATTCAAATCCCCAATCCACTCAACTTTCCCTCTCAATTCTAATAGTTTGCGCACTTTATATTGTCTTATTCCCTATATTGTCTTATTCCCTCTTCCAAAGCTTTATTCACAGCCTCGCGCTTGGTTTTGGTTTTGCTTAGCCTTTTGAATTCCTCTAGTAATTCATCATCTAAATCAATATTCGTCCTCATAATACACCAATTTTTAGATAAATATACACATCAATGAGTTAGTCCTCAAGCCAAACAGGTGGCAGTTTTTCAGTGATTTCGATATTCTCAAATTTGCTGCTGGATTTAATACCTGTCTTTTTCGCCCATACGGCCATTTTTTTCAATCCTTCAGCCAAGGAAGTGGTGTCGTATTCACCAAAAATCACCTTGATTTTTGAATGATCTGCATGGGCATGGACAACTTCATTACGAGCCTCCATGTAACGCAACTCATTTTCGATACCCATCGCTTTCATCACTTCGTTTGCCAATTCCTTAACAGAATATTCTTTGTCAGCACCTAGATTAAATATCTCCCTATAACATGCCTCCTTGTGTACACAATCTGCCATGATGGGTGTAATGTCCCCGATATAGGTAAATGCTCGTGTTTGTAAACCATCACCAAAAACGCTCAGTTGGTTCCCCTGCATCAGTTGGTTCATGAATATACCCACCACATTACGGTAGCGATCCCCAAGGTTTTGATACTCACCATACACGTTGTGAGGTCTGAAGATGACATAATCCAACCCGAACATCTCATGTGCCACTTTCAAATCCATCTCTACCGCCAATTTTGCCACACCATATGGATCTTCAGGTTGAGGTACCATGTCTTCCTGCATGGGTGGTGGTAATGCCCCATAGGTTGCAATAGACGAGGTGAACACGAAACACTTCACCTTGTATTTGATGGCCTCATTGATTAGGTTGACGCTTCCAGTGAGGTTATTGGTATAATTGAATCGTCGAATAAAATGGCTTAGCCCTTCTGCTGCATACGCTCCAAAATGGTAGATATACTCAATGGAATAATCATTGAACAATTTCTCTAGTAGCTCATGATCTACTACTGATCCTTTTATGAAAATGGCTCCTTTAGGAATATTCTCTTCAAAACCACCACTCAAATCATCCAGTACTATGACTTGCTTTTCTGCATCCAGCAAATATTTAGCAACATGTGCTCCAATAAATCCTGCACCTCCAGTAACTAGGGAATAAGACATATAATTCTCAATTTTTCAGCATGCAAATAAAATGAAACTTAGACGAACAAGAGCTAGAAATGCCACTGATATACAACCTTGTCCAAATAGCGGAGTTCTCAAGACATGAATCATGACTTTTAGGGAATGTATTCCGGATTAGTTATGTCTTATAGGGAATTAATTCCGAATTAGTTATATCTTTTAGGGAATTACTATATGTTTGTTCAGTGACATCAATAGGCAGAACAGCATTTAAAAAACTCGAAAAGAAATTTTTTCGTGATAAAGCGATCATTGTGATCGGTCCCAGACAAGTTGGAAAAACTACATTGATCGAAATGGTTCTGAAGAAGTTAGGTCAGCCAGCACTTTACCTAAACGGAGACGACCCTAAAACGCTCGAACTGCTCACCGACATCAATACCGAACAAATGCGGCAACTGATTGGAGACAACAAAGTAGTCTTTATTGATGAAGCACAGCGAATTCCAAACTCAGGGATTACAAGCAAAATAATCGTAGATCAATTCAAAGATGTACAGCTACTATTGAGTGGCTCTTCGGCTTTCGAACTCAATCAGTTAATGCAAGAGCCACTTACTGGTCGAAAATGGACGTTTCACCTTTTCCCAATTAGCTGGCAGGAGTATCAGGCCAATGTTGGTTTTCTGAAAGCCGAACAAACACTCGAAAATTTTCTGGTCTTCGGTGGGTATCCAGATGTCCTCAATCATCCGAATGAAGCTCAAGAAGTGCTACAGGAGTTGACAGACAGCTATCTTTTCAAGGATGTGCTTCACTATACCAATATTAAAAAACCAACACTAATTGTAAAACTAGTGCAAGCTCTGGCACATCAAATCGGGAGTGAGGTCTCCTATAGTGAAATTGGTCAATTAATTGGATTGGACTCAAAAACGGTAAGCCATTACATCGATGTGTTGGAGCAAGCCTATGTGGTTTTTCGGCTTCCTCCCTTTAGTAGAAATCTGAGAAATGAGATAAAATCGAAACCCAAAATATACTTTTATGACAATGGCATTCGAAACGCGGTGATTGGGCAATTTGAACCTATCAAAAACAGAAACGATGTAGGTGCGCTTTGGGAAAATTTCCTATTAAGCGAACGACTCAAGTATCTCTCCTACAATAAACTCCGGCCAAACTCCCATTTCTGGCGTACCAAACAGCAACAGGAAGTCGACTATGTAGAAGACTCAAACGAAGGCATATTCGGGTTTGAATTCAAATGGAATACTCGGAAACCCATTCGCTTCCCAAAAACTTTCACAGACACTTACAAATCCACGAATCTCGGGATTACACCCAAGAATTTTCGAGAGTTTGTCATGTCTGCGATGTAGTAAATTCTTTTGTCTGATTTTTATTTCTTACAATATCGGAATTCAATTCCGATATTGTAAATATAAATTCTCAAATCAGCTAACCCACCTCCCATACCATTTCTGAAAAATACACAATGCCCAAATAATGCCATGTGCGTCATCTGGATTATTCTCTTCAAGCTATCACTCAAATCATCTAAAACCACGACTCCTTTCCTGTATCCAGCAAATATTGTGTGATATGTGCGCCAATAAAACCTATACCTCGGTAACTAGGGAATAAGACATTAAATTCGCCTTTTTAGAATCGGATGCAAACCAAAGCAATAGGTAGTACAAAAGAAAACGAACAATCAGGTTCCGTCAAGAAATTCTTTGACGGACATGCGACTGAGTATCAGGAAAAATACTCCAGGAAAAATAAATTCTACGAATATTTCTTCTTCGAACGGTTAGAGAAAGCAACAGAGAGCTTCGATTTAGAAGGAAAGTCAATCCTCGATATCGGAGCAGGAACAGGCCCGTTGTACGATTTCCTGCTACTTGAAGGTAAACACACCTTCTCAACATATACAGCCACCGACCTTTCTGATGGCATGCTGGAGCAAAGCAATATTCCTACTGAAAACCGAATAGCTGGTGACTTTACTCAGATGCACTTTAATCAAAAATTTGATTTTATATATATGTTGGGGGTCTCAACGTATCTATCACTTGACATCCTTCAAAAACATCTTGAGAAGATTGAATCCATGTTAGTTCCAAATGGTGTATTTATTGTCACCTTCACCAATAAGAATGGATTGGATACGATAATCAGAACTGCTCTTGGTCCCTTAAGAAAACTTGTTGCTGGGAGAAATCGAGTAATGTCACAGGAGTTTAGTACCTGGTATTACTCAAAAAATGAAATCGAAGCATTAATTCCGAAAGGGATGGCAATCAAGAAAATCACAGGGCTTAATCATACGATCTTTCCATTGAGTCGCATTTTTCCTAGACTATCAATTTTCCTAGCAAAGAAAATTTTCGGTGAAACAAGTGGGAGACTTAATCGGTTTTTGAGCAGTGATTTGTTGGTATTTGTGAAGAAAGGTTCTTGAAAATCTGGATTAAGTTCTAATAATTTAGAGCAATTAATTATATATTTAGCCTATGGTGACACAAGCAGAAGTAAAATAGCGATTATTCAATTTATCGCAAAAAGCGTCATCAAATGTTCCATTTTTTCATACGTTTTTTGAGTGACCCCAAATTATTAAAAACATCGATTCAAGGCATATAAGGGTGGTTTGATGGCTAATATCTCAAAATCAGAAAAAGTAAAGGATTGTCAACAGTAAGTTGTGTTTAACTAATTGTGTTTT
>JAAEPI010000115.1 GCA_024232835.1 Cytophagales bacterium | reverse complement strand
TAACGTCCAGCTAAAATCCGTAGGCTTTCAGTTTGTTAATTGTTTTAAAAGTTTTTGATCCAAATGCCCTTTGCCAGTAGCTCATGAGCCTATGGATTTTTAGCACCTGTTACCTTCCTTTCAAGTTGTTGCCTCAGATTTTTCGACCCTTTTTTAAAGTATTCTTTTTCTTGCTCGAAGGTCATTCCCTTAATTTCCTTATCGATCTGGTCTCTGATATCCCTCATCATTTTGACCGCATCAAATTTCTTAATTGTCGTTTCAGATGTTTTCATAATTCAATAATTCTCTTGGTGTTCTGATCTCTATTGTTCGATAACCATTTTGCAAGTTCACTCCATTATAAAGATGAATTTTATCAAGGTTTACAATGTGTTTGAAGTTCCAGCTTGTTAATATATCAAGTTCGTTTACTGTTGCAGTTGCTATATGCCTGCAATCTGTAAGACTCGTTTTGCCGACAATGTTTGCTTTTAAATACTTGTTAGCAAGTTGCTTCGCTTCTTCGTTGTACTCAGCTATAATTTTTTGTTCAACTGGCATTTTTGACAAAAGTTGCTTGACCTGATCTGGTGCTTTGTTGAGTTCAGTGTATAAAATTTCAGATACAGCTATCGTAAATTTCCCTGCCTCCACAGTTTTGAAGAAAAGCTTCGTCCAATGCTCAAATTCTTCGTCAAAGTAACCTCCTACCACAGAAGTATCAATGTACACTTTTTTTAGCATTTCATAAAGTTCGCCAATTACTCAGCTCTTTGCAAGTTGCACTTATGGAAGGTAACAATTGGCTATCTATCACTTTGTGACACATACTAGCCTTATATTATCTTAAATCTAATGGATTTTTAATGTTATTTAGGCCATTCACTGCAACATGAGTGTAAATCTGGGTCGTTTTTACTGAATTGTGACCAAGTAAGGATTGAATGCTCCTTAAATCTGTTCCGTTTTCTAAAAGATGAGTAGCAAATGAATGCCTTAGCATATGGGGAGTTACTTTTTCCCTAATTCCAGATTGTCTAGCTGCTCTTGCCACTATTTTTGCTACACTCGATCCTGTGTATTTCTTTCCTGAAGTACCCTCAAATAGATATTTTTTTGGCTGGTATTGCCTGTAATAGTTCCGGAGATCTAGGAGCATTCGTTGACTCAGTAAGGTATACCTGTCTTTCTTGCCCTTTCCTTCATTCACCCGTATCATCATTCTGTCACTATGAATATCACCTATTTTTAGATTGAGGAGCTCACCCCTCCTAAGTCCAGAAGAATAGAGTAAACTAATGATGCATTTATGTTTGATATTGTGCGTAGTGTCGATCATAGCAAAGATTTGTTGCACACTCAATACTCTAGGAAGAGATTCTTTTTTGAACGGTCTTTCTACAGCGTAGAATCTATTGGGCATTTCCATGACTACTTCATAATAAAACTTTATTGCATTTATCGCCTGATTGATATAGGAGTCTGACCTTTGGGTGTGAACCAGGTGCAGCAAGTAGGCATTAATGTCTAGCTCGTTAATTGACATTAAATCATCGATCTCCTTATGGAAATTGATAAACTCCTCAAACTTGTGGATGTACACACGGGCGGTATTGAGAGAGTATTTTCGAATTTCGAGTTTCTGATAAAATCCTTGGGGACAATATCGCCATCCTTTTTTCGGTGTTCGCTTCCTGAAGCTGTCAAGTGATAATTCCTCCGTGTGGCTATTTATTGGCTTATTTGGGAAGAAATTATGACTGTTGATCCAGCACACGCCTCTGAACGTCTTAAATATGAGTGTTAGATTATCCTTATTATTTGGAATAACCACCATTCCATATTTCTCACTCCATTTTACGTTAGGCAATCCCTTCATTAGGGCTTGTATCACCTTATCAGGATAAAACTTGATCCCAATCATTTTTTGGTTTTTCAAATAAAGGTGCTTTAGGGTAATTTGTTTGGTAGATCGCTCGGTTTCCATAATGAAGCAACCAATCAAAAAAAAATACGCGAAACAAATATAAACGTGGTATTATCCGTATAATATTGCGTTTAATTCTACGATTAATATGAATCTCGCCGAAAGGAAATGCCTAGATTGTAACAAAGAAATTGAAGGGAGAATAGATAAGAAATTTTGTTCAGAATACTGCAAGTCAGCCTACCACTATAAAAAGAACCAAGTCAAAGAAAAATCTCTATATAGCGAGATTGATTGGCAGTTAAAACTCAATAGAAGAATACTGAAAAATTTTAACAGAGCAGGGAAAGCCACTGTACGGAAACAAGTCTTACTAACAACAGGATTTAATCCAAAATACTTTACTCATTATTGGAAAAATGGTAAAGGCCAGGTTTATCTATTCTGCTATGAATATGGATTCTTGGCTTTGAAAGAAGGACAAAAAGACAACTATGTTTTAGTACAATGGCAACCGTACATGGACAAGTAGGAATCTTCACCAACAATTACTCAGGTCTTTCGTATTTCTAATCCGAAAGCTCGAATATAATCATTTTCAAATCCGCTCAATCACATCAGCCACTCCGCCACTATCGCCACGCCCGCTCCCAGCAAACTCACTAAGGTTCTTTTCCACCCAAAGCTATGATCCGGGCTAGACTCTATAAAGATGGTCGTGGAAATGTGAAGGAAATTACCGGCAACAAATCCAAAAAGCAAAACCACGCCATTCGTGTTCATCAACCCAAGTGGCTCCAGATAGCTCCCAAATAATAATCCCAAAGGAGAAGAGATGGCAAAAAGGAGGAGTAGAATAAATGTAGTTCTATTGCTGGAAAATTGACAGGAAAGTACCGTCATCAAAGCAAGAGCAGCAGGGACTTTGTGCAATACTACGCCAAACAGAAGTGAACCAACTTTATGACTTTCTCCGAAAACTTCAGGATAGGCAATTAGAGATCCTTCAAGGAAAGCATGTAGACAAAGTGACAGCATCAAAGAAATGGCAGAAATTGATCCATGCGAATGACCAGCGGGGTGGTCGTGCATGTGGCCATGTTCCACTCCCGAAGTGAAATATTCCAGCACATGCTGAAAAAAGAAACCACAAAGCACAGCCAGACCTATGCTGAATCCAGCATTACTAGCGTGAAATAGCTCAGGGAGAATATGAATGACAGTTACTGAAAAGAGATAAGCCCCTGCAAAAATCAAAAGATTCTTGATGTTTATTTTATCAGAACTCAATACGTGAATCGATAGGCCGCCCAACAGAGCAGAAACGAAAAGTACAGCTGAGTTTATTATCATTCGCTCATCTCAGTTAGTTCAATGGCATCTGTAATTCCTGTTGACACATAAATATCAGTTTCAACTTCTGAAGTAAAAACAAAGACCGCATCAAGATCAGGATCATTTTCAACTATCCGGATTGATTCTTCCAATCCCAAAACCATGAATGCTGTGGCAAAGGCATCAGCAGTCATGCAATCCGATGCAAACACGGAGGAACTGAGCAAATTGTGATTAGTACTATATCCCGTTCTCGAATCAATAATATGCGCATAGATCTGTCCGTCCTTTTCATAATAGTTGCGATAGTTCCCAGAGGTAGCTACTGCCAGATCTTGTAGCCTGGCCACAGCCAATGGTCGTATTTCGAACTGCTCAACGGTTGGGTCTTCAATCCCAATGCTCCAAGTTCTTCCCTTTTCGTTGGTTCCGCTGCATCGCACCTCTCCGCCAATTTCCACCAAATAGCTTGTTGCACCTCTCTGCTCCAACCACTTTGCAACCTCGTCCACAGCTTGTCCTTTTGCGATAGCGCTAAAATCCAATTCCATATTTTGATCCTTGGTCACACGATTATTTTCATATTGAATCTTCTCAAGACTTACCAGCAAGAGAATTGAATCGATCATTGAACTATCTGGCACGGTAAGGATTTTATCTGGCCCAAATCCCCAGACTTGTATAAGTGGACCCACTGTAGGATCAAACGCTCCATCCGTTTGCTCGTAGACTAGCTGACTTTTTTTCAAAACATCTACAAATAGCCTTGATGGATTTTTCAGGACGCTCGTCTGATTGAATATAGAAACTTCTGAATCTGAAATGTACGTGGAGAGTGATTGGTTGAAAACATCGAGCAACGAATCAATCGACTCTTTATGAGTTTCAAACTCATTGCCAACCACCTTCACATTGTAGCTGATTGTGCCCATCGTTTGCCCCGTGATATGGATCAGGTTGCTGGACTTCCCTCTGGGAATCAATGTGATGATCGTCACAATAACGAGGATGGACGTAAAGGCGATAGAAAGAGTTTTCTTGTTCAAGTCAGATGATTTGAGCGGCTAATTTACATTCCTAAATTCTTTTACTATCAATTTCAATTTTCAAGTTATCTTTGACGACCTTGTAAACAAAAACTTGTTCAATGACATTCATTCTAACCGTTTACCTTCTATTGTCACTTGGTGTGGCGTTTTATGCATATTTGAAAACCTACGACGCGATTGAATATTTCTTTCTATCCGTATTAACTACTCCATTTGCGGCATTCTACTTCCTTATGAAGACAGACAAACTTCGCTAGTATCTTCTTCCTCACAAGAGTTAGCTAACTTTATCCTTAATGAGAGAAGATTATCTGACTGGCGATTCGGAAAGTTTAGGGCAGGCCGACCAAGATATTGAGAAAGCACTTCGTCCAATTTCTTTCGAAGACTTTACTGGTCAGCTCAAAGTAGTTGAGAATCTTAAAATATTCGTAGAGGCTGCCAAGCAACGATCTGAAGCCTTAGATCACGTTTTGCTACATGGCCCACCTGGATTAGGAAAAACTACCTTGTCCTTTATCATTGCCAATGAATTGGGCTCAAATATCAAATTAAGCTCAGGCCCTGTACTTGATAAAGCCGGCGATTTAGCAGGTCTGCTAACCAATCTTGAACCAAACGACGTATTATTCATTGACGAAATCCATCGGCTAAATCCGGTGGTGGAGGAATATCTCTATTCGGCAATGGAGGACTACCGAATAGATATTATGCTCGATTCCGGTCCCAATGCTCGTTCAGTGCAAATCGAGTTAGAGCCGTTTACCCTGATTGGAGCTACAACTCGTTCGGGATTGTTGACCTCACCACTGCGGGCACGATTCGGTATCAATGCGCGATTAGAATATTACGACAGCAAATTGCTAACAGGGATTGTTGGACGGTCTGCTGATATTTTAAACTCTGTAATTGACCAGGAGGCTGCTTACGAAATTGCAAGAAGGAGTCGTGGGACACCTCGAATAGCCAATACACTGTTGCGAAGGACACGTGATTTTGCTCAGATCAAGGGGGACGGGTCTATTACTCTGGATATCTCGAAGATGGCATTAAATGCACTGGACGTGGATGATCACGGATTGGATGATATGGACAATCGCATCCTTTCAACAATTATCAAAAAATTCAAAGGCGGTCCTGTAGGGCTTTCTACCATTGCAACGGCTTGTGGTGAAGAATCGGAGACCATCGAAGAGGTATATGAACCTTTTCTTATTCAAGAAGGCTACATAAAACGAACCTCCAGAGGTCGTGAGGCAACCGAACTGGCATACAAGCATTTGGGAGAAATACCTCCTCAGCAAATGGGATCCTTGTTTTGATATGGAGCTGTCAAAAGACATTTTTTGGGACGTGAACGTATCAACAATTGATTTCGAAAACAGGTTGTTCTGGGAAAATTCAAGAGTCTGCTATGAGTATTCGAAATAGTAAAATAATCAAGAATTTTGCTTCAGAACTTGGTTTCTCTTTTTGTGGCATCTCCAAAACAGAATTCCTGGAAGATCAAGCTCCCAAATTGGAGGAATGGCTAAAAAGAGGTTATCAAGGCAAAATGTCCTATTTGGAAAGAAACTTCGATAATCGGCTCGATCCAACGAAACTGGTGCCTGGTGCTAAGTCTGTTGTATCGGTTGTATACAATTATTATCCTGAACAAATTTATGAGACAGAGGGAGTTCCGAACTTAGCCAAGTTTGCCTATGGGCAAGACTACCATTTTGTAATAAAGGATAAACTGAAGATGTTCTTTTCAAAAATTCAAGAGGAAATCGGTGAAGTAGAGGGACGGGTGTTTGTAGATTCGGCACCTGTTCACGAACGAGTCTGGGCAGCAAAAAGCGGCATAGGTTGGATAGGGAAGAATTCACTCATGCTCAATAGAGAAATAGGCAGTTTCTTCTTTTTGGCTGAACTCATTATTGATTTAGAACTGGAGCCAGATGGCCCAATGAAGGACTATTGTGGCACTTGTACGGCTTGTCAAGATGCTTGCCCGACCGATGCTATTCCTGAATCCTATGTTATAGATGGCAGTCGATGCATCTCCTACTTGACCATTGAGTTAAGAGATCAAATTCCACAGGAGTTTCAGGGAAAGATGGAGAACTGGGTTTTTGGATGTGATATTTGTCAGGACGTGTGTCCCTGGAATAGATTCTCTAAACCTCACAACGAACCAAAGTTCCAACCACAGGGCTGGGAAGAATTCGATAAAAGAGATTGGCAGGAAATGACCAAAGAGGTATTTCAGCGAGCTTTTAAAAAGTCAGCTGTTAAGCGGACGAAATTTGAGGGACTGAAACGGAATTTGAAGTTTGTTGAGGAATGAAGTGCTGTCTTGAAAAAGCGTAATGCATAGAAATTGCTGTTTGAAAGCAGCATAATTAAGAATTAATGCTTTATCTATAAATCATTAAATGTTATATTTGCTCTATGGATAAAGCAATATGGAATCGATTTAGGTCAACTTCAAACATTCTTGTCGAAAATACATCTGTAGTATTCACACGATTTTTATTGAATAAGATTGATTGGAGCTGGCGCTTGAATGCTATCCTAGGTGCAAGAGGTGTTGGTAAAACCACTCTGCTATTGCAGCACATGAAGCAAAACCACTTCAAGTCTGCTGAGGCTATTTATGTCACTCTGGATGATTATTATTTTTCTGAGCACCGATTGTATCATTTCATAGAAGAGGCCAGAACTCTTGGCATCACTCATTTTTTCCTAGACGAAGTTCATAAATATCCCGGATGGGCTCGGGAGATTAAGAATGTATACGATGCTATTCAAGATGTTAAACTGACATTTACGGGCTCTTCGATTATAGAAATCCTTAAGCAGGAAGCTGATCTTAGCAGAAGAGCGATTGAATACCAACTCCCAGAATTATCGTTTCGAGAATATTTGTCTTTCAATCGAGATGTTCGATTTGATTCGGTCAAGCTGATGGACTTGCTTGAGAATGCCCAAGACATTTCTTCGGATATTAGCAAAACAATAAAGCCACTTGTACACTTTAAGACATATCTCGAAACAGGGGCGTACCCTTTTTTTATTGAAAACACGGAAATGTATGGTCGAAGGCTTCAGCGAACAGTACAGTTGGTCATAGATTCTGACTTACAATTTATTCAGGGGTACAATCCTCAGAATGCAAAAAAAATTCACCAGTTGCTTTACATCCTTGCCGCAAATGTCCCATTCAAACCGAACATTACTACATTGAGTAAGAAGATAGGAATTACTAGAAACACAATTATTCAGTATTTTCATTATTTAGAAAAAGCCGAGATTATTCAGATGATTTATCCGTCAGGGATTAGTACGTCAATTTTACAAAAGCCAGAAAAGATACTTCTTCAAAATCCCAACCTCGCCTATGCCATTGCACCTGATGCTGTGAACTCAGGCTCCCTTCGGGAGTCTTTCTTTGTCTCTCAAGTTTCTGTAGATCATGAGGTGGCTCTTCATCGGCAGGCCGACTTTATTGTAGATGGCAAATACACGTTTGAAGTGGGTGGACTTAGCAAACAACAAGGCCAAATTCAAAACATTTCTGACGCATATCTGGCGCTGGATGACATGGAGAAAAGTGTAAACAACGTCATTCCGCTTTGGATGTTCGGGCTCTTGTACTGACCTTCGCCTCGTGAATATTCTCTACATAATCGACCTCATTGGTGTGACTGTTTTTGCAATAAGCGGAGGGCTTACGGCGCGGGACAAACAATTGGACGTTTTCGGGATTGCTGCAGTAGCATTTATCACGGCTCTTGGAGGAGGAACATTGCGAGATGTACTGATGGGAAGTACGCCTGTAGGGTGGATGGTTGATTTGCGTTATTTGATCATGATTGCGGCTGGAATTTCTGTTTCGCTGATGTTTGGGGAAAGGGTAAGGAAATTTAGACGCACTTTCTTTCTTTTCGATTCGATTGGGATTGCAGTTTTTACCGTACTGGGTTTACAAAAGGCTTTGGCACTGGGCATGCATCCGGTCATTGCCGTGATGATGGGAATGATTTCGGCGGTGTTTGGAAGAGTTACAAGAGATGTCATTTGCAATGAAATTCCCTTGATTTTCAGAAAGGAGATTTATGCACTGGCCTGCTTGTTTGGAGGAACTATTTTTATTCTTCTTCGGTATCTAGATATTGACTCTACAATCAATATTCTTGTAACCATCATTATCATTTTTGCACTTCGTTCGCTTGCTGTTCGCTTTAAATGGAATTTGTCTGTTTTTTCTTGATAAACCCCGTAGATAATTCCTAACTTCAAGATCGTTTTTAAACCACCGATCATGAAGAAATTAATAATCACCTCAATTTCGATATTTTACACTTTATTGGGTCTGGCACAAGAATCATCCTTTGAATTTCAAAAAATTGCATTTGATTCACAATTAATGGCCAAAAACAGTGATGATTTTGGAATTATCAATTTTGATAGAGAGAGCTTTCTATTCAATATAGATAGTACGACCTTTAAAAAACGCAAACCAGGTGTAGCCTTTCTGTTGTCCTACTTTTTGCCAGGAGGAGGACAATTTTATAATGGCCAAAAATCGAAAGGAATCGCTTTGCTGTCATCATCAGCCACAGGCGTAATATTAGTACTCACCTCATTAGGAGAAGCTGGAGCAAATGGATTAGAGGAACTAACAGTACATAATGAGACTACTTTCCTTATTGGAGTAACAATGATTTTGGGATCCAGCCTTTACTCAATAATTGATGCGCCAATTGTTGCCATAAAGCTCAACAAGCAAAACGGAGTAGCGTTCAGGATAAAGCCAATACTCCAACCACAACAAAATCTTTTCACCAACAGAACCGAGCTGACCATTGGCCCAAAACTCACACTCTCGTTCTGACAAATCTTAGAGTGAGTTAACCAATTTCCCCAGATAATTCCTATCTTCAAGATCGTTTCTTAAACCACCGATCATGAAGAAATTATTCCTACTAGTGGGCATCATTATTCTGTTCAATGCATGCCAAAGTTCCAAAGACGTTGAGATTACTTTCGATAACCGTTTTTTGGATTATGTCAATGGATACACATCTGGAATAATCTCCAAAAAAGACAACATCTCCATTGAACTGGCGTCAGAGGTTTCAATTCCAGAAATACTCCCAGATGAACTTTTTAGTATAAGTCCATCCATCGAAGGGACATTGGTCAGCTCCGGTCAGACGATAGTTTTTAGCCCGGCAACTCCTTTGAATTCAGGCTCTCAGTATGTAGTTGAATTGGCACTTGGGAAGTTAATAGAGGTTTCTGAGGCTATGCAAACCTTCAAGTTTTCAGTAAAGACCATCGAACAGGATTTCAGTATTCAAACCGAGGAATTAAGAACTACCGACCTTGCCAAACCAGCTATCCTTGAACTAAATGGTCTTCTTACTACAGCCGATTTTGAAGAAAATGAAGTTGTAGAAAAATTAATTAAAGCTGATGGCCAGCAAATAAAATGGGATCACAGCAGTGGAAATGAGCATCGGTTCAAGGTATTGAATATCCAACGAGAGGACGATGGGTATCAAATGAAATTAGTGGCCAATGGGTCTCCCCTGAACATTGATCGCACGGATGAGCGAGAGATCGAAATCCCGTCATTAAAGGAATTTCGAGTGCTTTCGGCGAGTGTCAATCTGAGTGGCGACACCTATGTGTCCATTTTCTTTTCTGACCCCATCAAGAAGAATCAAGATCTTTCTGGATTGCTGGAGTTAGAAGGCGAACCCAGCCCACGTTTCGTTATCAACGGCAATGAAGTTCAGATGTATTTAGGCTCTATGCATTCCGGAACAAAAACGCTGGATATCTATGAGGGAATAAAAAATTCATTCGGATATGATTATGGTTTTAAAACAGAGCGATCAGTATCATTTGATCCAGAAAATCCTCAATTAAAGTTGATTGGAAAGGGTACAATCCTTCCATCCACGGATGGGATGGTGATTCCCTTTGAGGCTGTCAACCTACAAGCTGTTAGGATAGATATCATCAAGGTACGTGATCAGAACATCCCGCAGTTTTTGCAAGTAAATAATCTGAAAGGCAGTGATCAACTCAAAAGAGTTGGGAAAAAGATAATGACTACTACCGTTGACCTTTCAAAAAAGGGGTCTGATTTGACCATTTGGAATCGATATACATTGAATCTTGGCTCACTTATGCAGGCTGAGAAAGGTGTACTCTATCGAGTTCAGTTTAGCTTCAGACCCGAAGATTCGGTATTCCCATGTAGCGAAGCGATGGACACTCAATCATTCAATTCAAAGAAAGAAGGCTGGAGCATTTATGAGGGTGATGATTTTGATACGTGGGGGAATTATTATTTCCGGTATCCTAATAATTATCGATGGAACGAGAGAGAGAATCCTTGCAAACCTTCTTATTACAATCCTGATCGCTTTGATCAGCGAAACCTAATGGCTTCCGATTTGGGTCTGATTGCGAAAATTGGTGGAGATAATTCAATGAAAATATTCACAACAAACATGGTCACCGCTGAGTCAGTAATAGCCAGTATCGAATTATTGGATTTTCAATTAGAATCATTGGGTAAACAAACTACGGATGATAAAGGGGTAGCCAGCTTCACACCTGAGAGACGGCCTTTTTTGGTGATTGCTGAGGCAGAGGGTCAAAAATCTTATCTCAAATTGGATGATGGTGCATCGTTATCCATGAGCAATTTTGATGTGTCAGGAGAAAGGGTACGCGCTGGATTGAAAGGCTTCATTTATGGTGAAAGGGGAGTCTGGAGACCTGGGGACAATATTTTCTTGAGCTTCATGCTTGAGGACAAAGGGAATAAACTTCCTGATAATCATCCAGTGATTTTAGAATTCCGTGATCCAATGAACAATCTATCCGACAAGCAAGTAAAAACTTCCGGGACTAAAGGGCTGTATTCGTTTAAACTCAAAACCGAGCAAGAGGACATGACAGGAAACTGGCAAGCTCTCGTGACGGTTGGGAATACTACATTCAACAAAACCATCAAAATAGAAACCATCAAACCAAATAGACTAAAAATTAATCTTGAGTTAGGGGAAGAGACGATCCCATATGATGACAGGTACATCAACTCTACTATGTCTGTTAATTGGCTCACAGGGTTGAAGGGAAGTGGATTGAAAGCTGAAACTACTCTTTCGCTTAGCCAGGTTAATACGTCATTTGATGGGTACAATAATTATGAATTTGATGACCAAACAAAGCGCTATAAATCAGACATGGGTGTCGTTTTTGCCGGAAATACGGACGAGCAGGGAAATACAAAGTTCAGTTATCAATTGCCAGTCACCACGTCAGCATCAGGGGCACTTAAAGCTACCTTCAGCACTAAAGCCTTCGAACCAGGGGGTGATTTCAGTATCAACACTAAATCGGTGAAATATTTGCCGTATCAGTCTTTCGTAGGAATTAAAATGCCGGAAGGCGATAGTCGAGGTTGGCTTCAAACAGACAAGGAGCAACGCATTGACGCTGTGGTGTTGGATGGCAATGGAAAGCCAACGAGCCGAGACAATCTACAATTGAAAATTTATAAACTTAATTGGAGATGGTGGTGGGATCAATCAGATGATTACAGTCTGAACTATATCACTTCGGGTAACAAATCACCAGTTGTCACCAAACGCTTTTCAGCTTCCGGGGGCAAGGGAAATGTGAGCTTCCAAATCAATAAACCTGAATGGGGTCGTTATTTGGCAATGATAACCGATCTCGTCTCAGGTCATAGCTCCACACAAACGTTTTTCATCGATTGGCCAGGCTGGGCACAAGAAGCGAAGGATGGTTTTGGAGCCTCATTCCTTCAGGTAAACACCTCAAAAAAGGAGTACGAAGTTGGAGACGATATTTCGGTGACCATTCCGGGAAGTTCACAAGGAAGAGCATTAGTGAGCGTTGAAAATGGTAGTAAAGTGGTCGACAATTTTTGGATTCAAACACAGGCTGGGAAGACCAGTTTTAGTTTCAAAGCCACACCTGAGATGGCACCTAATATTTATCTGCATGTCACACTTTTGCAACCGCACGCACAGACGGTGAACGACCTTCCGATCCGATTGTATGGTATCGTTCCACTGAAAGTGTATGATCCGGGGACGCTACTTTCTCCAGAACTTGTGATGGCCGACGAATTAGCTCCAGGAAAGGAAGTGAATATTAAGGTGTCTGAAGAAAACGGAAAAGCCATGTCGTACACCTTGTCTGTAGTCGATGAGGGTCTTTTGGATATCACCAATTTTACCACCCCCGATGCTTGGAATAATTTCTATAAGCGCGAAGCTATCGGCGTAAAGACATGGGATCTTTATGACGATGTGATTGGCGCATACGGTGGCCGGTTGGAGCGACTGCTTGCCATTGGTGGTGGCGATGAAGAGTTTGAGGATGAGGACAAAAAGAGCGATAATCGTTTCAAGCCTGTGGTGCAGTTTATGGGACCCTTCTACTTGGAACAGGGCAGCACCAAAACGCATACCTTCACTATGCCTCAATATATCGGGTCTGTTAAGACGATGGTCGTGGCTGGGTTGGAGGGTGCATATGGAAAAACTGACAAAGCCACCCCCGTTGTTTTACCACTTATGGTATTAGGTACCTTACCACGAGTGACCAGACCAGGAGAGAAAATCAGATTGCCAGTCAACCTGTTCAAATACAAAGAAGGTATTAGTAATGCCAAAGTAACGGTGAAAGTAGATGGCGTACTGAAATTGGTTGGAGCCGAGAGCAAAACGGTAAACCTTGGGAATTCTACTACTACAGAATTCTTTGATCTCGAAGTGGATCGAGCGCTGGGGAAAGGCAAAGTGACCATTACGGCCACATCAGGGAAATACACCTCCAGTCATGAGATCAATCTTGAGAGTCGGGCACCTAACCCGCCACAGTCAAGAGCCTTCACGACCACTATATCTGCAGGGAAGACATACACCGGAAACGTAGATATTTTTGGTATGCCGGGCACCAACGATGCAGTATTGGAGATCGCTTCCGTTCCTCAGATCAATTTGCAAAAGCGATTGGATTACCTGATTCAATATCCGCATGGATGCATTGAGCAGACGACCTCTTCTGTTTTTCCTCAATTGTATTTAGACAAAGTGGTGGAGCTATCAAATGATCAACGAATCAAGATTGAACAAAACATTAAGCAAGGGATCAAGCGGCTCGGCACCTTTCAAACGAGCGATGGAGGATTCGCCTACTGGCCAGGGCAAAGTGATCCCAATGAATGGGGAACCAATTACGGCTATCATTTTTTAATTGAGGCACAAAAACGTGGATACGCTGTGCCAAGCGATTTGATGAGGAAACTCAAGAAATTCCAAAATGGTCGAGCAAAGGCCTGGACGAAAAATAGTACTGGTTACAATGACGACCTGATCCAATCGTATCGACTATTCACTCTGGCTTTGAATGGAGATGCAGCACTGAGCAGTATGAATCGAATGATGAACACGAAAGGACTTTCTGTACAATCGAATTGGAAATTGGCAGCTGCCTATGCAATCCTTGGCCGAAGGGATGTAGCGCAGACCTTACTTTCCAAAGCGGGTACTACACCATCTCGTTATAACTACAGCTATACTTATGGTTCAAGCACGAGAGATATTGCAATGCTTCTGGAAACATACGTTTATCTGGGCAATTCCAGCGAAGCGTTCAACGTGTTTAAGCAATTGGCCGCCAAGCTTTCTACTGACCAATGGATGAGCACACAAACTACTGCCTATTGCTTGTTGGCAACAGTGAAATTTCTTGGCGAACAAGCCAAATCAAATGATCTGAAGGCGTCTGTGAAATTTGGTGGAAAAACCAATGACTGGGTAACCCAATTACCGATTATGAGAGAGTCGCTGAATACGACGGCTAGCAGCAAATCAATCTCCATCACCAACAAAGGGTCAGGAACTTTATATGTGACTATGACAACAAAGGGTACCCCATTTCCAGGTACAGAATCAGCGGCAACAAAGGGTATAAGTGTAAAAATCAAATACCGCGATCAAAACGGTACCTTGCTGGATGTTAGTTCGCTCAAGCAAGGACAGAGCTTTGAAGCTAATGTCGAGATCAGCAATAGAAATCCCTCAGGATTAATCAAAGATGTGGCGCTTAGTCATATTTTTCCAAGTGGCTGGGAAATAGAAAATGAACGGTTCACGAATGATTCGTTCTCCAGTCAAAATTTCACTTATCAGGATATTCGAGATGATCGAATGTATACCTACTTCGATTTGAAAAGAGGACAAGTGAAAATCTTCGAAGTGAAGCTGACGGCTACTTATGCGGGGAGCTACTACTTGCCGGGTGTAGTGGCCGAGGCAATGTACGATGCAGCCCTGATCGGTAGGACCGAAGGGAAATGGGTGCAGGTGGTCGAATAGCCAATATGTGTTACAATACCCGATACATGACAAAGAAGAAGGAGGCGTATGTATCTCGCTATGGGATAGATGCATCTGCGATTCCTGATTTTCCTAAAATGCATTGGGCTAGCGGGTTTGACTTTCCTGATCTTCCGGTTATAACTAACACAGCACCTGATCGAATTCAACGTATCTCTACGGTCTTGGGAGTATTATGAATTTCGCTCAGGCTTGTTTTTTTACTGGCAACAATTCGTGTAGTTGATTAATCTTGTGATCAGGAATTTTTCTTAGTGTATTTGTGAGCCACTCC
>JAAEPI010000114.1 GCA_024232835.1 Cytophagales bacterium | reverse complement strand
TTGAAACAGATAAGCAACTTCAAATTATTGATTGCCGCGCCCTTTTTCCCCCCGAACCCATGGAGAGAATCTTGGAATCTGTGGAAACCCTTGGAAAAGACCAGGCTATTTTGATGATTCATCATAAAAGACCACGTCTCTTGTATGCCAAACTGGAAGAACGGCAGTGTGATTCGGAAACAAAAACCCTTGAAGATGGCTCGGTACAGGTATTGATCTGGAAAAAGGAACTTGAAAACAAGTAATCTCAGCCTTGATCAGGCACCACCAGAGGACATTCCTTTTCGATACCTTCTGACAGGACCGGCATTTGGAATTCTCGCCGGTATCCTGTTGTCTGTTTATGGAGAGAGGATATTCATCACCGCCTGGAGCCTTGATACAGTGGCTCTGGTTCACATGATTACCCTGGGCTGGTTAACCCTCACCATGATAGGGGCCTTTTATCAAATGGTACCTGTATTGGTAGGAGGCCACGTTCCTTGGAATCATCTCTCAAGGATTAATTACTACGGTCTCATTTCAGGGATCCTCTCTTTAATCTCTGGATTTCTTTTCTGGAAGATAATTTTGCTAAAAAGTGCGGCGGTTCTTCTGTTGGTCTCTTTCAGTCTGTTTATCACTCAGATCTTAACGGCTCTTTTTCGGGTCAAAGCAAATAGACCGGTAGTATATGCAATGAGGTCCTCTGTAATCTGCCTCACTCTTGCCGTGGCAGCCGGGATAACCATGATCGGCGTGCTTTATGGATGGTGGGGATTTCCACTGGATGGATATAGCCTGAAGTATATTCACATCACTTTTGCACTATTGGGTTGGATAACCCTTTTAATCTTTGGAGTTTCATTTCATGTCATCCCAATGTTTTATCTCACCAAGGCCTTCCCTGATAAAATAGGGTACAGTATTGTTACCCTGATACTGCTCTCTATAGTTCTTTTGGTGATCGGATTCGGCATGAAGCTGAATGGCATCCGGCTGATCGTAGCAGGAATACCCGCTTTTATAGGTATTATGCTGTATGTGTTTACCCTTTTCAACCTGATCAGGAATCGGCAACGAAAAATGGTGGATTCAACATTCAGGTTTTGGCAGTTGGGTTTAACATGTTTGATACCTGCACTTTTGTTGTTAACCGTTGACCCTTTCAGATGGGACGAGATATTCGGTTATCTGTTTGTTATTACCTTTCTCATTGGATTTGCCTGCTCAGTTTCCAATGGGATGCTTTATAAAATCGTTCCTTTTCTGATCTGGCTGCACCGTTTCAGCCCCCTGGTAGGGAAAATCAAAACCCCTGCCATGAAAGACATTATTGCTGACGCCCCGGCCAGAAAGCAGTTCTACCTGTTTTGTCTATCCTTTATTTTAATCGTGGTATGCTGCATATTTCCTGTTGATCTTTTAATCCGTATTGCCGGCGTTAGCTGGAGTGTATCTTCAATTATCCTATTTTATTTACAAATAAAGGCTATTAATATTCAACCACCGGAAGTTCCAAAGGCAACCGGAATGGATGACTTTGCAGCCATGTTTACAGATCTACCGCCACCAC
>JAAEPI010000113.1 GCA_024232835.1 Cytophagales bacterium | reverse complement strand
GGAACCTTCGGTTTCTTAATGTCAGGTTGGCGTTATAGGGTTCTTTGACTTCTTTGTTTTATTAAATAAAAGCTTTTGGAGGTGAAGAGTTTGGGAGGTGAAGAGTTTGGGAGGTGAAGAGTTTGGGAGGTGTTGGAAACTTTTCTCGAAAAGGTTCTGACCCCCCGGAGGGATATGACATAAACTCCAATATGACAATGGTAATGTAACCAATATCACCTACCCGTCGGGGAAAGTACTGGCAATTACTCCTGATGCTCTTGATCGAATTTCAACTATCAATGACGGTAATAAGGCTTTAGCTGCCTACACCTATGAAGGCAAAGGCAAGGTCATTCAAAAGAGCCTGCAAAACGCAATCACCATGGATTCCGGTTATGATGCGGGCCGCCGTCCCACCACTATGACCTACAAGAACAACTCCGGTCAAACTTTTTTTAACCGTACCATGGATTGGAATAAGGTCGACTTAAAGAAGCTCGAGAAAGAAGACGGCAAAGGTGAGGAATATTCTTATGATTCGGCTTACCGTTTGCGGAAAACCACCGATACGAAGAGGAGCACCCAATCGGAATTTGATATCGATGGTAATGAAAATATTGAGGGATTCAAGGATACGAGAAAAGGGATAGCGAAAACCAAAGATAGTACTGTTAATGAACGTTTTCAATTAACGAGTTTCTCAGGAAAGCCTCTAGCCCATGACAAAAACGGTAACCTTACCGGGTTTGATTACCAATACGTTTATAACTGGCAGGACCAATTGATAGAGGTCATCACCGGGACCGGTGTTAATGTTGAATATAAGTACGATGCATTGGGAAGGCGCATCGAGAAAACCGTTACTGACCCAAATAGTGAGGACGTCACGCGATATGTTT
>JAAEPI010000112.1 GCA_024232835.1 Cytophagales bacterium | reverse complement strand
AATTCTTAGGTGCGTGGATCGGTGCCTACCTGATCAAGCCTGTTGCTATTGGCGTCGATCTGGTAGATCGTAGTGCTACTGAAATGATAGGACACCCATCTCTTTGACGATCTGGAACTTCACAGGTAACTGGGTATCTTACGTTTTTGTCTATATTTAAGAGATGGGTGTCCTGTGTTTACTTACTTTTAGATGCAATTCAACAGAGATGGGTGTCCTGCATAATTTACTCTTTAACTATTCTTTCCAAAAAACCTCCGCACCGAGAAATTCTGAAAATATGATTTTTATTAGTATACCAGCACTTTCATGAATGGCGTGGTATCTGTAGGTATTTTCTTGTACGTTCACCCAGTCATTTATAACTAAAGATATTTTTTCTTGTCCTCCTTCATTATTTTGCAAGGTAACCTCAGTTATATATAGCCGTTGAATATTTCTTGAGCCAATCTCACCCAATAGAGTCGTGGAATGAGGTGAATCAAAATGCTCCAATTGTTCTTCTGTCAAGTCAGCAAGAAAAAACCAATTTTCCCAAGTGGGTTCTTGCCGCAAAATAGTACTT
>JAAEPI010000111.1 GCA_024232835.1 Cytophagales bacterium | reverse complement strand
GATTGAATTATTGAAGGGAATTGTCACAATTAAGGGCGATTACAAATTGTCGCTATATAGTGCCTGAACGAAAACCTCGCTTTTTGAGGTTCGCATCTGGGCGGCGAGCAAAGCAAAGTTACAAATTTAACTTCTTTTTTGAAATAACTGGAAAAACTCAAGCTAAAAATAGCTCTGCTCTATAATATCTATCAGAAATACTGATACTTCTGATATTCAGCAAATCACTCTGCTACTTTTGGACGTACTCCACCAATTGAATGTTCGGTGGGGGGGATTTAAGAACCGGCTACGATCATGCGCGTAGTTTGTTTCTTTTTTTCTCTTCTAACTTTTGAAGACGTTTGAGCTCTTTTTGCTGAATGATATGCCCAATGATCTGAATGTTACGCGCAACCACGGCCATTCCGACATACCGCGTAAACCCATGTAGCCCATGATCCGGGCAGCGCTCTAAGCCATGGTTTTTCAAAGCACTAATTGATGACTCGACTGCGGAATGCTTACGCCGAGCTTGTCTAAACTCTTCGGAGTTCTCAATTTCCTGGTTTATGGCCGACAGCTTGCCTTTGCGGGGTAAAATAACTTTGTCTAGTACTTTGGCAAGCTCTTCTTGGTTGCTGGGACTGTGAAATCCTTTGTCAAAGCTGCAGCTACTAAGGTCACCAAACCTTTCGAGTGTTGCTTTGATAATCGAAACTGCTATTTTATCATCCGTTTCATTCTACATTACGCGGTGATGAAGTATAAAACCAAACTGATCTTTGACTATACAGACCCTAAGCCCTAACTCGACAAAAACTCCTGCCTTGCCTTTTTTGATCCACTCGGTGTGTTCCTCAAATATTGAAAAAACCTTCTCTTCATGGGGGATAGTCTCCCCTTCAATAGCTCTTCGACGGATCTGATCAATCTGTCTTTCGGCATGAGCAATGTATTCCAATATTTCTTGTATTCTTAATTGAACTACAATGCTATCAGATCTGATGGAACAAATGGTTTCCCTTGCCTTTTCAATTATCGTTTCGGCCAATTCGAGATAGACTATATGAGCATATATTATTAATTGTTTTCTTTTAGCCTTCTTTTTTTCATCTTTTGAATTCGATCGTTTTAACTGTTGGGATAGACGAAATGCGCTTTTAACTTTTTTCAGATTATCAATTCCTTTCCGCCAACCCTTAACACCTAAACTATCACACAAAGCCATTATCAACACTATGATTCTGCGCATAGCATCCAAAAGAAGATTGATGTCAGTTGGAAAGTGAACGTTGGTTTTTGTAACAGTACTATCACAGCTGGCTCTTAATCCTTCATCTTCCTTCTTGCCTACAATTTTATGACCGTAGTTGACAAAAATTAAATTAAGCTTATTAAGAATTTCGGGGGTAAACAGGGATACATTATCTTTTATCGTTTGCAATGCATAGTTATTGTCCCAGTCAAATTTGCCATGACCCAGCATTAAACGTAAATTCTTGTGATTGTTGGCCTGTTCATGCAATTTATCGAAATCTATATTGCAGTTTAACCTCAGCATCCCTAAAACAAATATCTTCCAAAAATCCATACCCCTTCGGCCGTTATTCTGATCAACATTTTCTGGAATTAATTCCACCAATACTTTAAATGCCTTATCTCTTGTCTCCTTATCACAATATATACTTTGGATGCCAATGAGTAGCTTTGTGATTTCATCTCTGGATTTTAAATCAAATTC
>JAAEPI010000110.1 GCA_024232835.1 Cytophagales bacterium | reverse complement strand
TGGAACAAGCTTGTCAGACTTCACAACAAGATCAGACTCCAAGAGCTAGAGGTTCACAAGGTTGAGGAACAAGCTGCTAACAACACAGAGTTTTCCAAGAACCCTTTCGATTTCATCAAGCACCATGTAACGAAGGGAAAACCCTCGAACTTAAAGCCAGCCTGTAACATCGATGACGCTACAAAGTTCTTTACTGATCGATATGACGACGAGTCCAGAAATGAAAAAATCGACTTTCCATTTTTCATTCCACCCGCTGCTCATCCCTCATCACCGATTGATATTGATCCTCCCTCTAAAGCGGAGATTGATGATTATGTCAAATCAAGGCGGAATAAGAGTAGTCCCGGTCCTGACGGGATCCCTTATATAATTTACAAGAAGTGTCCCAAAATACGTGATTGTATGATTTATCTGATCAGAGAGTGTTGGATTAACTGTGTCATTCCCGACCGTGACAAGTTAGCACTCAAGTTCTTGCTGCCGAAGACGGAAAGCAGCACAAGTATAGAAGATTTTAGAGATATCACCCTTTTCAACGCTTTTGTCAAGGTCCTGTACGGTGTTTGGGCTAGGAGAGTCACAAAGTTCATGATAAAGAACAATTACATCAATACCAACATCCAAAAGGGTTTTGTGCCAAACATTTCAGGGTGTGTCGAACACAACCAGACACTCCATGATGTCCTCAAGAGTGATAAACGTAACGGGAAACCTGTTCAAGTTACATTCCTGGATCTCAAGAATGCTTTTGGTTCAATAAAGCACAATTTTATAGTTGCTGCTCTCAAATGGTACAATGTTCCCGATCAGTTCATTAACATCATTAAATTACTTTATAGCAACTGCCATGTTGTTGTAAAAGTGAACAATGACCTCACCCCTCCAATCCCGGTCAAGATTGGCAGCCTTCAAGGAGGCCCTGAAGCCGGTATCTGCTTCAATATTCCTTGGAACATCCCCCTGGAGGCGATTTGTATCAAAGCAAGGGACCTCGGTGCAATCCCTGAAGACAAACCGGTATCTGCATTTGCAGATGACCTCACAACAAAGATGAATGACGAAACAAAAACGCAAGCCTTGCAAAACTTCATTACTAACACTTTCGACTGGTCGAAATGTCTCCATCTTAACACTAAGAAGTGCAAGGTATTGTGCATCAATGAGAAAGGGGAACCCAGTGAATTACTTCTTAC
>JAAEPI010000109.1 GCA_024232835.1 Cytophagales bacterium | reverse complement strand
TATTACAGATTATTTCAAGAGCAAAATACAGAAGATTCCATCAGAGGCAGCGGAACTGATACTGCAAAGTTATTCCTCGGATTTTATTGTTGAAGGGACGGCGGCTTATTTAAGGAGGCCAGCTATTAATAAAATAAATGAAATTCAAAAAATTCTTAAAAAATCTTCTACTAGTGATATTTCTGTCAGGAAATTTCTTGAAAGCCTAGATGAGCACTCTGGACTGATGAATGATCTGTTGATTTGCCCCCTGTGTAGACGAGAGGCGACTGAAAGAAATTTTACTGTGCGAGATAAATGGGCTTTTCAAGTTCATGGTGAGTGCGACCATATGTGGAGTGTCGATTTAGATAGTCAGGGTAAGAAAACCTTTGTCGCTTTACCTTCGGATAGCGACAACATTAAGCCAATGAGCCCGCAGAAAGTTTTTATCAAATATGGGAGGTATCATCAATCCGTTTTTCTAGGCTGAGGCTGTAAATACAGCTGTTCAATGGTCTTACACATAGTCATCGGACCATATTGGACAGCGGGACCAACTGAGAGTGAATCTAAGGTATCGTGAATGTTATTTCGCATGTGTTTAAACCCTCCTTGGTTATTGAAAATATGAAATTGGCCGAACTAACTTTGTGCGGGAGTTTAAATTTTTTCTCGAATTCGATGTGATGATGGCAAGCTTGCCAAACTCGGACAAACACTAATTTCGGTGTAGGATTAGCCGTATGAAAATAAGGGCTCGATTGTGAAATTTAATAATGCCCATATCGAAGCGACTGCATTTCACCTGCACCAGATGTTGATTCGATTGAGTAAAAAGGTACTTGTTGTTTCTGTAGGGATAATTTTTCGATTGATTTTTATCAGACGTGAGCAGTCCATCTCGGGATTCGCCTTTTTCTCGATTTACTAGCCATTTGGAAGCCGTAGACTTATTGGCTGAACGAGGTATTTTAGTTAGCTATGTATCTATTTAAAAAAGGCTTGGATCGTTATCCTCGAACTTATCAATGAAACATCAGTTTGATCGACTGAAAGGGAGCTTAAACTCTGCCCAAAAGTCCACCGGCAGACTAGTGCGTCATTCGACTTTGGAGGCTGAAAAAATCTGGAGTCGACTTAGGGATCGCCGCATTTGTCTAGGTGTGACTGGATTAAGTGGCAGTGGTAAATCGACCTTTCTTACCAGTTTCATCTATCAGTTGATGCATTTCACGCAGGCCACTCTGCCAGCTTTTCCTCCGATCCTGCAAGAACGAATTCTTGGGGTGGAGTTACATCTTCCGAGAAATGCTGAGAGCATCCCATTTGATTACATGAGAGGCATTCAATCGCTCTCATCATCCCCGCCTGAATGGCCATTGCCAACATCGGGGTTGAGTTCCTTGGAGCTGGAAATCCTCTACAAACCAAGAAATAGACTACTCAATCTGCCGGGTAAGGAATTTAGTCGATTACTAGTTGAGATTCGGGATTATCCAGGTGAATGGTTACTTGATTTGCCTATGCTCGGAATGAGTTTTTTTGACTGGTCCCATGAATGTGCCGCTTTATATTCCAAGGATCCACGAGCTCGGATTTTAGGAGGTTTCAAGCAGTTGGTTGAAGGTGTCGATCCCTTTGAGCGGGCTGATGAAAAAAGGATTTGTGAGATATCAGAACATTTTATCGCGTTTCTGAGACGGTGCCGTGAATCGGGGTTGAGTTTAATTCAACCGGGGAAGTTTCTTCTGACGGCGGCCGATGTGGTGATTGATGCACCTTTTTTCCCTCTGATGCAGTTACCATTACAAGAGGATGAACAGCTGAAATCGGCATCTGAAAACTCCTATTACAGAGTGCTTGAATCAAGATTTCGAAACTATACAGAATCTCATGTGAAGCCATTTTATCAACACAGTTTTTCTGGGATAGTCCGGCAAATCGTGCTCGTTGATCTACTCGGCGCATTAAATAATGGCAGGGCCTGTTTCGAGGATATGAAAAATAGTCTGTCCCAGGTGCTCGATAGTTTCCAGTATGGGAATAACAGTTTGCTTACAAAGCTGTTCCAGCC
>JAAEPI010000108.1 GCA_024232835.1 Cytophagales bacterium | reverse complement strand
GCGAACAAAAAGTCAGGTTGATTTGCCTTGTTATACGCATTGTATTATTAGTCATTTCCATAGTCAGGTTCAAATTCTCGCTCTCTTGAATCTGTTTCCACAAATTCTTCAGAAATGTCTGTTGCGTTAAGTTCCCTCGTACCAGACAGGTGAAGCCCGCAAACCTTACACAAGAATTCTTCAACAGCATATGTTTTTTCTACCCACTCGATAAATGGATCTTCCTCATCAAAGTCATCTGTAACTTCTTCGTGCCATAGTACGCCCCCCATAATTCCCTGGGCAGTGCAACAAGGGCACTCACTTGATTCAAAGCCATCAATATTAATATCAAACTCTTTCCAGTGCTCCCATGGCCTGATGTCTTTTGATTCTTCAACTAGCTTTTCTCTTCTAGTTTTACTTTTATGCTTAGATTGAAAATCCTCTAGTGTATGGGTAATACGCGCCTTAACTGCCATATGTACAGCTTTTTCAGCATCTACTAGAATTCTTTTCGGTGATTTTGAGTCCTCAGCACCTAACCATTCTTCTAGCTCCATTTCTTGCATGGAAAGCAATATTTCTACTGCATACCAATACTTCTTTTCCCATGCCTCTGGTTTCATGCCTGAAAACGGCGACTCACCTGAATGAATTTCGGCATTTCTACGTAGTGCTAACTGTTCACAGAATTGCTGTATTCTGGAATCAAATGTTTTTGAAATATGACCAAGGCGTTGGAATAATGTTTTAGCAGTTATGGTTTTTATATCTGGTGAGATATGTCTTCCACAGGCGGCAAAAAGAGATTGATAATGCGTTGGATCTGCAACCAATGCTGGATGAATTCTTGCTAATGAAGATTTTGCAAGTAGCTCTAATGCCATTGATGCCCATAATTGATATTCTTCAAGAGCAGCTTCACTCTTAGATTTTAATCCTCTAAAAATATAAATCTTGGACTTTGAATATAGCGCTTCTGGAAGTAG
>JAAEPI010000107.1 GCA_024232835.1 Cytophagales bacterium | reverse complement strand
TTGCTTTCTACTATTTCCCATTGCTGGAGATTTTGACTTTCTATTCGCACTGCCTTCTGAACCGCTGTGAGCTTCGGCAGATTTCACTACCTTGTGTGCAGATTAATAAGATGGGCACTCGCATTATACACGCGCCCGTTACACATCATACCTGCATGACGGAGAACGATAAACTTTATCCATTTCTCAAAGAAGCTGCTGATAACGGATGGCTTACTTGGACTAACAGCACGAACGAAGAAACAGTCAAGGTTTATAGAAGAGCTGTAAGCCTTAATTTCTTAAGCAAGGACATTAGTACAAAAACAGGGAAATTCAACGGAACAATTAGATTGACCGAAAAGGGTCAAAAAGTGGTAGATGCTAGCGGAGATTTTTCCGTAGTTGACGAACAATTAACTACCATTAATGTAACTGCTTCCAATGCTAATGTTGGTGACAACTTTGGCACAATTAATCAAACGTCAGAAAACTCCAATAACAAGGACACAAACAAAGCGAGGATAAGAAATAGCGTAATTGGAATTGTAATTGCAAGGCTAGCTGGTCTTCTTGTTTGGTTTCTAACAACGCAAGTGTTTTAGCATCACTGTGATTCAAACAGCAACTATGTTGTCTCAAAACCGTGAAATATAATATGGGAGCAGGATTAGGATTCGTAAGAGACGCACAAAACGCAGCTAGACAAAATAGGAATAACCTCAAGAACAAATCCACTTTTCAAAGAACATACAAAAACAAAACTCCCAAAATCGAACTAAATTTTAAGGAGTCAACACCAGAAGAGCTTGAACAATTTCGAATCGAATATTTAAAAGAGAAACGGACTAGAACAAGGAAACATGCAATTCGTATGGTAATCATCTTTGCCGCATTGACCTTAATAATCTGGCAACTATTCTTCTAATAACGGTGTGTAACAGGCGATAGCAGTTATGCGCCATATTAGCATCCTGCCAGCTTCATCGGGGACTTGCCCGCTACTCTGCCCATTCTGAGATTTCATCTCTTCTGGATACTTCTGTGGTTCTGGATTTTGATCGGGTGAACGCAATTCTTCGTGGATACTGTTGTGGTGGTTGGGCAGTTGCGCTACCTTTAATGAAACTTACTGGCTTGAGGGCACACAGCCTGATAGCTGGACGTTAGAAATAATTTAGTGCTTCTCATGACCATTGATTTTAAAATAGTAAAGAACCAGTCATACCCAAACCGTGTTAAATTTTGGCCGACCGAAGTTAACAATGTCGGTTCCAACTTCTTGGGAAACGAAATCTTCAGTGCAGATCACCCAAATAATTTTTGGCGACTTAGTGAACAGTACTATTCAATTTCGTGGACTTTGTGGACAGCAGCATTCAGTGAACGTATTAAGTGGCCATATGCTGACAATGTTAGTTCCAATGACGATGAAACTCATAGAGAGCTTATAAAACAAAAGATATTTGACAATAATTGGTCTGCCCCAACATTTCTTAGCTTTGCTCACCTTTCATGTGAACTGGCTTTTAAAGCAATAATTTTTCATAAAACGAATGATCCCGACACCATGTCTTATCCCATGGGACATGACTTAGAAATATTGCTCGAACAATTTCACGATCATACCAAAAATTCCTTCGAAGAGCAGTATGATAATTGGGCAAATAAGCTAAATCTCACTGAAATACTTCATAACTCAGGCCCAAGGTTCATTGAACAGCGCTATGGGAATTTTGAGTACAACAATATAGGATTAGGGACGGTAAATCTTTCCAGGTTTATACACGAAGAGTTTGACTTGCAAGATATACCAGCCGAGTAAAACAATTTCTAACAAACGCTGATCAGGCATGTTCCATGGTGCTTTCTGCAAGCTCCTGAGTAAACAAACCGCTCCACTACCCATTCTGAAATCTCTGAGTTTTGATCAGCTTTCTTCTTTCTGGATTTCATCTTTTGGAATGCAGTGCTTCGTAGATACAGTTGTGGGGGTTGGGCAGTTGCGCTACCTTAGTGATGTCTATAAGCTGGAGGGCCCACAGCCTGATAGCTGGACGTTATGGGCAATATCTACACCTCCTAAATTATACGAACTAAAGAATGAATTTATGAACTGTTTCAACCATCACGAACTGACTGCTGTAGCACAGTGCCAAGATTGTAACAAAGGGCTTTGTAACGATTGTGCAAAACAATATTCTATCTGTATTTGCTCAACTTGTAATTCTGCCAGAGCTGGATCTGAGAAGAATCGAATTATGAAAGAACTCTTTTGGACTTTTGGAGTTGGATTAGGACTAACTTTTATGGTCTCCAAAGGACCTATGGGTCAAATCTCGTTTGGAAACAACTCTATTCAAACAAGTCTAATGATTTTTATAATGTTTTACATGTACTCTGGATTAGTTGCTGGTTGGTACGCATTGAACAGGATAACACCTCAAGTCTTTTTATTTTTGCCCTTAATTGGATGGGTGATTTACTTTGTAGTCAAGATGATGATCGCGATTTGGGTTGGACTTGTCATGCTTCCTATTAGAACCTTTAGGAACATCAGAAGACTCAAGCAAATAAGTGTGATAACTGTCTAAAAAGCCCATAACAAATGCTATGTAATGAATGGGGTTTCATTGGTCAGGAAATTTTGTGGCACTTAGAAAGTCCACCACTATTAATATATTTAAACAACGGTGTGGCTTGGTGGTAGAGGAAAGGTTAGTACTTTCTAATCCCCACTCATCATAGCTAGACGTTACCAGCAACCTTAAAGTGGTCTAAATCTGACACATTACAAAATGGGTAAAAAATTCTCAGAAAAAGATTTAGGGGATTATGTAACTGATTTTTACAAGAAATATCAGTCAAATCCAGAGTATCCCTTTGTTTTTGACTTGTCAGGCTATGATAGAATATCAAACCAGAATTTATTAGTCCTTTCTTCGCTGATTAAATATCTCTATGATGAAGGTTCCAAGGCATTTAAAATTAAGCTCCACAAAACTGATCCATCAAAAATTACGGAAAGACAAGCTGAAACCTTAATACAGGTTTGGGAAGTTTGGAAATTACAACAAATCTTCAACCGGAATGGTGATCCAGTAGAGAACTATCTAATCGATAATTATAATGTTAGAATCGATCACACCGTAAAATTTTTGAAAGGGAAGTACTCAAAGATCAATGTTCAAAATGATATTTACGATAGATTAAGTATAACTCCATTTATATCGTTAAACATCATTTCAGATTACAAAGATGAAAGTCTACTTGCAAACGAAATAGAACCAGTCTTTAGACTAAACAAAGTCATTCAAAATGAGATTAGAGCAGAGAACAGTGAGCATCCCTTTGTTGAAAAGACCATAAGTGCAATCATCACCAGAGAACTGTATGAGAACTTTTTAGATCATTATCAGTCATCCTTTTTTAAATCTTCAAACGATCTGGCTTTCATGAGCATTTCGTTGAAAAGAAAAATAGGAAGAAACAGATATTTTTTAAGCGAAGGTTTTCTCAGAGATTTTTTGCCTGAAATTGAATCAAAATACCCTATCCTCTTCAAGTTTATCTATGAACAAGCGCAACTTTCAACTAGCACATTAATAAATCTTTCTAAGCAAGAAATCGATGAGATTTCTAATGAAATTAAATTCCCACCAAAAAAATTAGACACAATTAGAAATGAAGACCTGAAAAATAAGCAAGGAATTCTTAGAACAAACTTTAAGGACGAGGAACTCAAAGAAAGCTTGAATTTTTTTCAAAATGAGAAGGGAAATATTAGAAATGAGGCTCTAATTCAATTCACGTTCATGGATTATGGGAAAAGTATTCCCACTACTATTTTACCCGAATTCTTAAAGGAAAATGGACTTATTAAGGACGATAATATCAACCAAAATGAAGTACTTGCCTTTGCTTTTAAACATAATACATCGAGGTTCCCGATTCTTGATAAATCTGGAAAAACGGACAATTTCATTCCTAGTGGCTATTTCGGAGTGACCATGCCAGTGATTTCGGAGTAATGGTGCCACTTTAGAAGACCTGCAATTATAGCATTAAATTTCATTCATTTTTCAATATTCCTTTTCTTAACG
>JAAEPI010000106.1 GCA_024232835.1 Cytophagales bacterium | reverse complement strand
GCTTTTTCGATGTTCCATTCAAAACGGTATTGCAAGATCTATTGCCCTCGTCTATTAAGTATAAACTATTTGACGAGATGATAGCAACATGACAATAGAATGGAAACCGGAAAAAGTATTGAAATAGAATGTATACAATAAAGAATTGATTCTTCATGCGAAATCATGGTAGTATTTCTTTATATCAGATGCAACTTCGAATGAACCGAAAAACATTGCCTTCTTAGCATTTTTAATTTGCAGGGCAAGATTATTATCTCTTTATAGAATACGATGACTCAAACATTTTCCTTATCAGCAACAACCCTTTTTGGCCTCGAAGAAGTATTGGCAGAGGAACTGAAATCAATAGGGGCGAAAGATATTCGCGTGCAGCGTCGATTTGTGGAATTCTCCGGCGATCAATACATAATGTATAAAGCCAACCTGTGGTGTCGTACGGCTATTCGTATTCTCAAGCCCATTGCAAGCTTTGCCATTCATGAGGAAAAAGATCTCTACCGAGAAATCCAAAAGATCCGTTGGGATCAATATATAACCCCACAATCCACCATAGCTATAGATTCTTTTGTGCGCAATTCAATCTTTACCCACTCTTTATACGTATCGCAATTGACCAAAGATGCCATTATCGACCAAATGCGAGATGAAAGAGGCAATCGTCCGGGCGTGGATTTAAAAGACCCTGACCTGCGTCTGAATCTGCACATTCATCAGAACCAGGCTGTTCTTTCTCTGGACTCTTCCGGCGATTCCCTGCACAAGAGAGGGTATCGTATTCAGACGAATACCGTACCGTTAAATGAAGTACTTGCGGCGGGAATTCTTTATTTGACCGGCTGGGACTGCAACTCAAGTTTTATAGACCCTATGTGCGGTTCCGGTACGTTTTTGATTGAAGCGGCGATGATGGCGTTGGGCCGTATACCCGGTTATTACCGGAACAAATTTGGCTTTATGCGTTGGCTAGACTATGACGCTGGGCTCTATCACGGCATTCAGGATGAAGCCATAAAAAACGAAAAAGAGATACTT
>JAAEPI010000105.1 GCA_024232835.1 Cytophagales bacterium | reverse complement strand
CGATCTTTATAAAAAGAAACTGGAGTGACGTTGCTCTCGTCAAAACAAGGGTAATTGTTCAATTTTCGGGGTTGATCCCGAATTCCGGATGTTCAGAGATTGGTTGGCACACTTGTCTCATATTTTGATCCTTGTGGGTTCAAAGTTAATCAACATGGTCAGGATTTCGCGATATTTGTCAGAACCTTGGAATGAAGGTTTCGTGCATTAATCTTGACCCGGATACCAGCCCAAAAAAGTTTAGACTACCGAATCAAATGTAGCATCATGACTCAAACTTCAAAGCCCTTGTTCCCACCACTCCAAACTACCCCAGTCAAGAACCCGCAGATCCCGCCGTTAAAAAGGCCAAATCCCATATTCAGCAACCTCCTATAAACAACTGAAAGACCATTTTGTCAAGAATTTTATCCAGATAAGCCCTTTAACCAGTGAGGACAGACAAAAAGTGAACCTCCATGCCATCATAATCACCAACTCCAAATTATCCGCCGTTCAAAGCAAATTAATCAATCATATCAAATAAATAAATGAAAAGATCCCTTAGTCCCTATATCACAGTTACAGAAATAGGATGACAAATAAGAGATCATAAAGGTCACTCAAAATACCAGGTAT
>JAAEPI010000104.1 GCA_024232835.1 Cytophagales bacterium | reverse complement strand
TGGAAGCTTTCTAGGTAAATCAGACACGGCGCTTTCGTTTCCGTTAGTTTCGGAGCGACCCGTTTACCCAATATTAATATTAACCCAAGACGTTTTCATGAGTCTCAATGGGAACCAGTTCATGTCAAAGCTGGACATTTCAGCCGCGTATTGGCAAGTTGAAGTTGCGCCTGACGACAGGCCAAAAACTGCGTTTACCACCATGGGAGGACTCTTCCAATATTGTGTCATGCCATTTGGGTTGGTCAACGCACCTGCAACATATCAGCGGTTGATGGAAAATGTCCTCAGAGGCTTGCTGTGGAAGAAGTGCTTTGTCTTTATCGATGATGTACTGGTTATGGGGAAGGACTTTCAGGAGCATCTGGGAAATCTGCGCGAAGTTTTTGAACGATTACGAACGGCCAATTTGAAGTTGAAACTTTCCAAATGTTCGTTTTGCGAACCTGAAATTTGTTACCTTGGGCACATTTTGTCCAAAGATGGTATTCGAGCAGACCCAGAAAAGATTCGGCCAATCCTAAACCTCTCACCACCACGAGATGCCAAAGAACTACAACGAATTTTGGGCATGGTCAACTACTTAGCCAAGTTCATTCCCAAATTCGCCAATATCACTGGAATTCTTTACAAATTGCTTCGCAAAGGTGAAGCCTGGAAATGGTCGCCTGCTCACCAAGCTGCTTTCGATCAAATCAAATTAATTTTATGCAATCCACCTGTACTTGCCTATCCCAATTTCAGCCAACCACATTTCTTTCTGCAGACAGATGCTAGCAAAACTGCTGTTGCTGGTATACTTAGCCAAAGGGGTAGCAATGGAATTGACCGAGTGATTGGCTACTACAGT
>JAAEPI010000103.1 GCA_024232835.1 Cytophagales bacterium | reverse complement strand
TTGTTTTTCTCAAGCGATTGGAAGACGCTCAGAAATGTGGAGATCCTATCCATGGAGCGATAGCGGGGGGGGGCGTGCATCAAGATGGTAAAACCAATGGAATAACTGCTCCTAATCCTGAATCTCAAACTCGGTTGCAACAAGAGATTTATGATAAGTTCAAAATCAATCCTGAAGAGATTCAATTGATTGAGGCCCATGGTACTGGGACAAAATTGGGAGATCCAATAGAGATTGAAGGACTCAGGGAGTTGTTTAAAGTATATACGCAAAAGAAGAGTTATTGTGCTATAGGATCTGTCAAGAGCAATATTGGTCATACTTTAACGGCAGCGGGTGTTGCAGGGGTAATCAAGCTGCTCTTGGCTCTACAACACAAAAAACTGCCACCAACGATCCATTTCAAAAATCTTAATGAAAATATTTCATTAAAAGATAGCCCTTTTTATGTCAACACAGAGTATAAGGATTGGAGTGCTCCTCGGGAAGGAACTCGACGAGCAGCCATTAGTTCCTTTGGATTCAGTGGAACCAATGCACATGTAGTGATTTCTGAGGTTAAACAGCAGGCAAATTCATGTTCTCCGCATACTCGCGCAGATACACCGGTGATTATCACTTTATCTGCCAAATCTCGACTACAATTAAGTGCTTATGCCAAAAGCTTACTTGCTTTTCTTGAGAAGAATACGACGCTCAACTTAGTCGATTTGGCTTATACGTTTCAAGTAGGTCGTCAAGCGATGAATCATCGGCTTGCTATAGTCACTCGCTCTCATGAAGAGTTGAAGCAATCCTTAGGAAACTTTGTGGAAGGTAAATCTGATCTCAATCTTTCGATTGGAGAAGTTGAACAAGGTTCCGGATTGATCGGAGATACGGAAGAAGGGTTGGAGTATATTGAGAAATTGGCTCAAGGTAAAAAACAGAAGAAACTTGCAGAACTTTGGGTAAATGGAAACAGCATAGATTGGCAACCATTATACAAACATGAGATTGTACAACGTTTGTCAGGATTACCGGTATATCCATTTGCAAGAGAACGATACTGGATTTCAGAAACACAAGGCAAAGAGATTATACC
>JAAEPI010000102.1 GCA_024232835.1 Cytophagales bacterium | reverse complement strand
CTCTTAGTGGCCATTCCTCTGCATCAAAACCAACAAAATGGTCGGGCAAATCTTAAATTATGAGTAAAAATAGTCCCAAGCGCGCTTGTTCCAAACTCCAAAAATTTACCAAGAACAGAGTCTCATTTTTTCATATGGTGTTGCCGAATCTGATTGTGAATAAGTTTCTGTCCCTGCGCAACCCCTGCTTTTGATATTTGTCGTAGAATATATGATTCTGGTTTTAAAAGCTTCCTTTGTTCTTTATTTTTATTCTTTAGGAGAGTGGTGAGTATTTAGCAATCTCAAGATGAGCAGAATGGAGTCGGTCGAAGATCCAGCCACTTCCAAATCTGACATATTGTTCAATTCCATATCTTATATGGATTTTGACCCGATGGAAAAAGTCGGTGAGTTCATCTCCAACCATAATTGGTTCACATATTGATCGGAAGACCTTATCACATTTGACTGTTTCGCCGTGGATCTCCTTGTAGAATGACAGAGCAACCACAATTTGTGCTTTGACTGGATGCTTCTGTACATATGTAGAAAGTTTGGTCCGTGCTGCTTGACAGGTGTCAGTCAGGATTTGGTTATAGTCGGCACTTTCTTCAACATTCAGTTTGATTGATTGGAAGAATCCAAATACAGAACTGCAGGACTCATCCGTATCCAAATGTTGAAAAACTCCTGTGTACCTGTTGCACAGGGTCTCATCCACTTTAGACTTACAAAGTAGCTCATGCGCAGCTAGTTTGTCCTCCCTAATGTTCTTTTTGCAATAGCTGCAAGCTTTCTTGTTCTTATGCGTTAGCATATGCTTGTTCAATTTGTCAGGGCGTATTCCTTTGTCACATATTGCACATTCGATCGTTGTATTATGAGTTAGCATATGTCTGTTCAGGTTGTTAGAGCGAAAATTCTTGCCACACTTTGGACACTCCACCGTCCTATGTTTACCATGCTTTGTGTCGGGGTTCAATCTTCTCTTCATTCTGCGAATAAGTTCGATGTCAATCAGGAGCGGAAAAAAGCGTGGCGTTTCTCACGAGTAAAAATGGGAAATGACAAGGATACGAATTCAGTCCTTATTTATAGCAGTTTTGCAATTTGCG
>JAAEPI010000101.1 GCA_024232835.1 Cytophagales bacterium | reverse complement strand
TATCTGCATCAGGTACATCTGCCCAAAATGCAGAAGTCGACAGCCTGATAAACCTTCTTGAACAACACCCAGAGGAAGATACTGTGAGAGTTTTGCTGTTAAATGATATTTCAGACTCATTCACTCATGTAGATTTTGAAAAAAGTTTAAACTATGCACACAAAGCAATGGATTTGGCTGAAAAGCTCAACTTCATTAAAGGGAAGGCAATTAGTTTAAATGCAATTGGTTATGCACATCTTAGCAAAGGCAATTATCAATTGTCTTTTGATTATTTACAAAAGTCATTGAAAATATCGGAGGAAATTGGGGACAAAAGAGTAATTGCTCAATCAATGACCAACATTGGCTTGAATAACTGGCAACAAAGCAATTACCCCTTGGCTCTTGAATATTATCAAAAATCAATGAAAATATATGAAGAAAATGGAGATAAACGAGATATAGCTATATGCCTAAACAATATTGGTCTATTATACCAAGAACAAGCCAATTATCCTTTTGCTATCGATTATTTTCAAAAAGGAGAGAAGATTTTTGAAAATATGGGGGATAAACAAGGAATAGCAATGGTTTCTAACAATATTGGAGAGTGTCACGAAGATCAAGGTAATTACTCTCTGGCCTTTGAGCATTATATAAAATCACTGAAAATATGCGAAGAATCAAATGACAAGTTAGGGATCGCAATATTGTCAGGTAATATTGGATCAATATACCTGGAATTTGACAATTTTCCGAAAGCCATTGAATATTATAAAAGATCATTGGAAACAAGTATAGAAATCGGTGATAAATGGTATGCAATTGAGGTATATTATAAGTTAGGTACTCTATATCTAAAAAAAGATAATTACGAAAAAGCCCTGGATTATACACTTCAAAGCCTCAATGTTGCAAAAGAACTTGAGGCACTTAATAATCTAAAGGATATATATAAACAACTAACCCAAGTATATAAAGCCACTCAAAACTATAAGCTAGCTTTCGAAAACTATGTGCTGTATAAACAGTTTAATGACAGCATATTCAACGAAGAAAACATTAAGAAAATCACCAACTTGGAAAACCAATACATATTTGACAAAGAGAAACAGGCAATAGAACAAGAACAGGAAAAAAAGGATGCCCTCCTCGCAACAGAAACCAACAGACAAACTGTCATTCGAAATGCATTTATTGCAGGCTTTGGTGTCATGGTCCTGCTGGTTCTGTCGGTATGGAGAAATTTACATGCTAGACGTAAAGCAAATCGCATTCTTCGTGTACAAAAAAAAGAACTGGCTGCTGCACTTCAGAAATTAAAAGAATCTCAAAGCCAATTGGTCCAGTCAGAAAAAATGGCTTCTCTCGGGCAGTTAATTGCTGGGATAGCCCATGAGGTGAACACCCCTCTGGGAGCCATCAAAGCATCCAGTGAATCCATTGCCTACAGCATGCAGGATTCCCTTGAAAAGCAACATGAGCTTTTCAATCTGCTGCCTGAAGACAAGCTGGAAGATTACATATCACTTGTGAATAAGAGCAAGGCTCACCCAGTGCTTTATTCATCCAAAGAAATACGTAAGTTCAGAAAAGTCATATCTAAGCAATTGGAAGAGCAGGGCATTGAAGATGCCGACAGCAAGGCCGACATATTGGTGGAAATGGACATCACTGACGATGTTACTCCATTTATTCCCCTGTTGAAAGATGAAAATATTGACTTGATCTTAGATTCTGGATACAACCTGTCAAGTCAATTCAAGAGCAGTTTAGTTATCGGTACAGCAGTAGACAAAGCCAGCAAAGTGGTATTTGCTTTGAAGAACTACTCACGATCAGAGGATGGGGAGATCAGAAAGAAAACAGCTATCAAAGAAGGCATAGAAACGGTACTAACCTTGTACAACAATCAACTGAGAGATGGTGTAGAACTGATAAAGAATTATGAAGACATTCCAGAAATCTTATGCTACCCTGATGAGCTGAATCAGGTATGGACCAACCTGATAAACAATGCTGCCTATGCCATGGATTATGATGGAATCCTTGAGATCACAGTTAAAAAAGTGGATGACAATGTGACTGTCAGCATCAAAGATTCAGGCAAGGGCATACCTGAGAACATTGCCAACAAAATATTCGATCCATTCTTCACCACCAAACCAGCTGGAGAAGGCACAGGCTTGGGTTTGGACATTGTAAAGAAAATTATTGACAAGCACGAAGGAAC
>JAAEPI010000100.1 GCA_024232835.1 Cytophagales bacterium | reverse complement strand
GGTTCAAGGTTCAAATCATTGGATCAAATATTGGATTCAAATCATCACTATAGATGGTCTAGCCAACACAACGTGAACGTCATAAACCGCGTACCTCCTAGAGGCGCAAAGCCAAAAATGGCAGGTTCTTTTTGAACGCATGCTCAAAAATTATGATACTGGAACAGTAATGATGATCAGAGGAAAGCAATAAAGTGATATGATAATTGACGCACCAAAAAAACCATTACCAAATAACTTCCTTCTAAGCAGTTTCTTTGCGTGGCTAAAAGTTGAAAACTATCAAACAGATTCGTGCTAAACAACGTTTTATTTGTTTGTGCTCATGTCAACTAATAGTGGATTTTATTGTGGGAAATTTCTGTTTAGAACTCCACTTACGAATTCGTGCTAAACGGAATCTCGGCCAATGTGCCTCTAAGAGATAATCACTCCACTGAGCCTGCTGCATCAATTAGCAAATGAACTGCTAACAATCGCCTTTGAAATGGTGCTTTTGTACGTAATTCCTAGAGCAGTTCGGCTTTGGCACTGGCAAAATCCCTTGTTGACAAGCGGTCGGTCACCATGGCGAAGCAAGCAAAATCCCCACGATGGGAGATCATGATATTTTGCGCATCAAATCATCATCGCCCAAAGAAAGATGCCGCGGTTTTCGACATCATCGGCCAAGGTAAAGTTAGCAACTCGCAACACTTTCCAACTGATGAATACACGTTGCAGCCATGGAAACAAGCAAGAACGAGGGTGCGAAAAGATAATCCTCGAGATAAGAACCTGGAATAGTTCATTCCATCGGAATGATTAATGATCAAGGCCCAATTTCTAAGCGAAAGCTGCGGTGATTTTCGGCGTTGTTCGGCTCCACCGAGTGCAATTTGACAAAG
>JAAEPI010000099.1 GCA_024232835.1 Cytophagales bacterium | reverse complement strand
TGACACCTCTGGTATTGGTTTTAAGCGATCCATTGCCAGAGAGGAGGAAGAGCTTCAAAACCAAAAAACCCTTAAACTTCTCTTTGACGCTTGCACGGTCGATTATTCCTCTCTGCAAGAGAAAAAAGACACTTATTGGTTTTTTGGTGAGCTAAAACGCTCTCTAGCGTAAGCGACGTTTGTACCCATCTTTTGTTAGATAGTGATCTATGATGTAATGAAAGATTTTCGATGAAGAAGCCATTGATCTGGTAAAAGTTCGCCAATTTTCTTCGCGGGATGGCTCATTATGCGCCGAATTACGTCCTCCATATATTCCCTAGGATTAATACCTAATCCTCGGCATGTCTGTATCAGGGAAAGTAAGATGCCTCCTGCTTTCCCTCCGTTCACGCTGCCAAAAAACATCCAGTTTTTTCTGCCTATTGCTACTGGACGAATTGCCCTTTCGGCCACATTATTGTCGATCTTTGCAAAGGCATCTGTTGTGTAATTTTTTAGATAGGGCATTAGCCCATATAAATATCTTACAGCTTCCCCTAATTTCGACTTTGGTAATATTTTCGAAGAGTGCAGCTCCTTTTCCATCTTATCAATTATTTCATCGATAATCGGAACTTCTTTCTCTATACGAATTTTTGACCTATCCTCAGCGGATCGATTCCAGCCAACCCTCTCTAGCATATATAAATAACGAATCTTTCTTAACATCCATACTCGAAGAGGAGAGCTTTCGCTCGCTTCGAAAAATTTCCGACGAATATGAGCCCAGCAAGGACACCATATAATCCCTTTTTGCTTCGCTACCTTTTGATAAGCTCCATATTTATCAGAATGTACTATCCCCTTAAAGCCCCCTAAAAGATTGGCAGCATGTTCATATGATCTGCTCTCACGAAAGCTATATACTTTATAAGGAGGATTTGCCGAAGCTGGCCCTCCGCATAAACACCATATAAAGGCTTGTCTACACTTTCCTTTTTGTTGCAATTTCACTGGGGTCTCATCTAAAAAACTGTATCCAGATTCTATTATGATTCTTATCATCTCTACATAGATTGGCTCTAATGCTAATCCTGTTTTGATCACCCACTGTGATAATAGCTTACGGCTAATTTGAATCCTTTCCCGCTTCATTCCTTCTTCTAATCGATATAGGGTAAGATAATCAGCAAATTTTCTAGTCACGATTTCTGCTAATAGACTCGCATCCGCTCTTCCTTTGGAAATAATGCTATCCGGCAGCTCCGCTGTCTTTATCCCGGCTTCTTCTTCTCCAGGTATTGCATATTTAGGACGAATAATTTCTTTCAGGTAGTAGCTTCCAGGTTTATGTGCTAATTTGTAGGTAACTTCTTCTCCTATGCAAACCAACTTTTTTCCTGTTTTTGCGCATGTTTTCTCTTCTTCTGGAATATCTAAAACTGTTGTTTCTACAGGTAAATCAGAAGGAAGAATAATTTTGTCTCGGCCTTTTCGACTCGATTTCCTTCTTGTGTGGGATGGAATTATTCTTTTCTCTTCTTCATTTGTTTTTAGACCGGAAAATCCTTCAAATTCCATTTGATCAGCATTAACATCTGCGACGTTTCTTTCCGAACGCTTCCCAAATACTTGACGTTTTAACCAATTCAATTGTTCTTTAAGATTCGCATTCTCCGTATTTAGATTCGCATTCTCCGTATTCAGTACAGAAATTTGTTCATCAAGACGGCACATTTTTTCGGATAAAAATACCGAGTTTTCTATGTCTTTTTGTTCAGGTAAAAAGTCTCTTTT
>JAAEPI010000098.1 GCA_024232835.1 Cytophagales bacterium | reverse complement strand
TGTAAGAAGGGAATTTTGCAAACCATCGCTGTTTTTGATGGACGTGGGCCGCCTGCCCACTGGCTTTCCTTACTCTGATCTTCTTCAAAAAAGCAACGCCGTGGACGTAACCGATAAGGTGTGTCCGATACATACTGAAATCAGCTATGAGGATCAAATCAACCTCACTTGAAATGAAAAAAGGAGAATTGACTCAGCTTATTTCCCCCCCTATTGTCCGCTACCAGCTTTATTTTCCTGCTGACAGCTAATTGTTTAACTGTCCTATCCCCTCGAAAACCCATAGAACATGAAACCGCATTCGTTCAACACTGCATTCATGTTTTGGCCTATCGGCCACACGAATGCTTAGTTATTTCGTGTTTCTTGGTATAGTTTGTAGGTTGTGTTAGTTCGAACTTGATGAGGTTGGAGTAGCTGTACATATTTTCTATCACCTCTTGATAATCAACTTGAAAAAGTATAAAGTGTCCGTTCAGTAAATGCAATTAAGTTGCATAAACTATATTTGCGGAATGTCTACCGACCATCTAAAATCCGTCCTTAAAAACCACAACCTAAGAGTCACCGATTGTCGGATAGATGTCATGGAATATTTTTTAGATGAAAAGAGTGCGTTATCTCAAGGCGATCTTGAGAGTAAGCTGACCGGATATGATCGCGTTACCCTATATAGAACATTAAATAATTTTCTAGAATCGGGCATACTGCATAAGATACCGAATGAATCTGGTTCTGCCACTTATGGGCTGTGCCATGACACTTGCTCCCCTGAGGGTCACATGGACAATCACATGCATTTTAAATGCAATAGATGTGGCCAAATAGAATGTCTTGATAAGAAAACGGTTCCTGAAGTGTCATTACCCACAGGTTATCAGGTGGAAAGTGTAAACCTGATTGTGGATGGTGTTTGTGTTAAGTGCGCATAAGTATGAGGCCACTTTTACTGCTAGTGTTTTTTGGAATCTCTTTTATTGTGGAAGGTCAAATAGCTGACTGTGATCAGACAGTAGAGGGAAATATTTTGGACTTACACACGAATGAACCTCTTCCTTTCGCAACAATAGGAATCGTTGGAACTGATGTGGGAGCTGTTGCTGATGAAAATGGCAGGTTCATTATGCATGGGATTTGTGAAGACGAAATTGATCTGGAAGTTCAATTCGTGGGATATAAAACGTTTGTGCATCATCATGATTTTCATCACCCTACACCCACCATTTTCTTAGCTGGTGACGCTACTGTATTGGAAAGTATTGTGATAGAAGAGCAACTGAATGCACATGAATTGGAAACACTTGACCCTGTAAGGATCAATGTGGATAAACTTTCTGGCATAGGTACAAATTCTGGAGAGCTATTTTCGCAAGTGTCAGGAATTGGCACTTTAAAAACCGGACAAAATATTGTAAAACCAATGGTTCATGGGCTCCACTCCAACCGAGTATTGATAATCAATAATGGAGTAAGACATTCCTATCAAGCTTGGGGTAATGAACACGGGGTTGAAATAGACGCTTCGCAGATAGATCGAATCCGTTTAATTAAAGGAGCTTCTACCGTGAGGTATGGATCAGATGCGCTAGGAGGAGTTATTTTATTTGACGCGCCTTCCCCGTCATTTTCCACTGCATTTAATGGTGAAGTGAATGGCGGTGTTCAATCAAATGGGCGAGCCATCAGTGGTGAATTATTCATCAATGAAGGCTATAAACGAGCAGCATGGTCAGCTTCTATCTCGGGCACGGAACAGGGTGACCTGAAGGCAGCCAATTATCAGCTTACTAATACAGGAAAAGAGGAATTTGGGATTACAGCAGGCGGTAAATTCCATTTTTCTGCTGTAGACATGAATATTTTCATCAGTCACTTTGATCAAAAATTGGGAATTCTACGAGGTTCAGTCAATGGAAACCTTACAGATCTTTCTCAAGCAATTGGTGCTCCAATTCCGAATGAAACCAAGGCATTTTCATACGATATTAATAACCCAAGACAGGAAACTACGCACGATTTACTCAAGATAGAATCATCCATTTTTGTTGGAGAGCAGCAGTTTGATTTTCAGTACGCATATCAACGAAATCTTCGGAAAGAATTTGACGTCCGGAGAGGGACGAACAATGACCTGCCAGCTATCGATCTTCAGCTACAATCACATTCGATTGATTTGGATTGGGACCATCCGAGCTCGGGAGAATGGTCTGGGACGTTAGGTCTGCAATTGGCTTCAAATGACAATGACAATATTTTTGGCACAAACACGATCCCCTTTATTCCTAACTACAATACATATAGTGCGGGTATTTTCGGTATTGAATCGATAAAAAAGGGCAATATGGTTTATGAAGTAGGTGTTCGCTTTGATCTAATGAATCTAAACGTGCGAGGAAGAGACACTAATAATGATATATACCGTGATAATCTCAATTATAACAACTTCACTTTTACTTTCGGAATATTGAAAGAGTTTAATGAAAATGTATCTATTAGATCAAATGTGGGCACGGCATGGAGAGCACCCAATGTGAATGAACTGTACAGTTTTGGGAAGCATCAGTCTATCATCGAGTTTGGGCTCTGGAGGTATGAAATTTTCACAGCAAATGATAGTATTTCCACAGGAGAAGTATTGACCAGTGATCAAAGAAAAGTGAAAAGCGAAAGAGCCGTGAAATGGATTACGTCATTGAATATTGTTAAAGATGATTTTCAAATGGAAGTCACTCCTCACATTAACTTCATCCAAAACTATTTTTTTCTAAAACCAAATGGATTGACTAGCACAGTAAGGGGTACATTCCCGTATTTCATTCATGCCCAAACTAATGCGGTATATTCAGGCATAGATATCGACATACGAAAACAGTGGAGTAGCTCAATGACATCCGAACTGAAATCCTCCTATGTCTATGCTGTAGACACCAAAAGCAATCAGCCATTCGTAGGCATTCCGCCTTTCAATATTCAAATGAGCTTGACAAAGAGAGTTAACAATTTTTCCATTGCGTTGACACCCGAATGGACCGCCAGACAAACGAATAGTCCCTCAGTGATCGCTCCAATAGAATTTGAGTCCTCATCCACGGTTCTGGATGACAATGAGATATTTGATTTCATGGATGCACCTTCGAATTTCTTTTTGCTAAATGTCAAAATAGGGTATGAACGGGATTATTTAGCCGTAGAAATGAGAGCTCAGAATCTGCTCAATAAAAATTATCGAAACTACACCGACAACCTGCGGTATTTCGCTGATGACACGGGTATAAATGTGGGGCTATTTGCGAGTTACTCATTTTAGTTTATACAACATTGTTGCATTTAGATAAATATACTTATACTTGCAACACTATTGCAAAAACATAAATCTTTCATATAATGAAAATCAAAAACTACTTACTATTAGGACTTTTAATCACTGGAACACTATTTTCTGGTTGTGGGGATGATGATGTGCCTGGAGCGGAAGAAGAAGAGGAAATAATAGACAAAATGACCTTGACATTTACTCCAGTCACTGAAGGAGCCACCGTAACTGCCGTGGCATTTGATCCGGACGGGGAGGGTGTTCAGAACTTTCAGGTAGAAGAAATTGATCTTGCTGCTGGGACAGCTTACACTTTGTCGATTCTCCTGGAAAACACCGTAGAGGATGAGAATATCAGTGATGAGATAGAAGAAGAAGACGAGGAACATATGTTTTTCTTCTCTTTCACTAACGAGCTGTTCAGTGATCCTACTGGGAATGGAAATGTGGACAATAGAGCCGATGCTCTCAATTACAATGATGAAGATGAAAACACTAACCCGGTGGGGCTTTCAACGTCATGGACGACAAAAGAGTCTACTTCAACGGACGGTTCATTTCGAGTGATTTTAAAACATCAGCCAAATGGGATCAAATCCGCTATATCTACCTCTGTTGATGGTGAGACCGATATTGATATCAATTGGACTCTAAATGTGAATTGATGGTATTGCGCTTGTGTCAGATCGTTTGGTGTGCGTAAACACTAAGAATGAATACAAGTGCTGTTTAACTGCAAGCACTGAAGGTTTTTGGTCCTTATGAAACATAACGCCTAACTAGCAGGTGTGCGCCCACAGTTGGCAGGTAGCACTAAAATAGCGGAAGTGCACCAGAAGAACAACGGTAACTACAAGGCACTGCGTTCCACAAGTCAAAATCCAGAACCACTGAAGTTCATAAAAGTGATGAAGGGTCAGAAGGTGCAGTGGAGCGGTCAAGTCCCCATGAAGCTGTCAAAGAGGCACTTTGGCACATAACCGATAGTGTTTGTTACCTGTAGCCTTTTCCTAATTTTTGCAGAGCTCAGTCATCAGAGACAGATTGTTGAGGAGTTCACCGTATTCACTCTTTATCTTTTCTAGTTCAGTTTTTATTTCTGCATCGAGTGAGGGTAAGTGTCGTTTGAAATATTTGATAAAATTATGATATGTCACTAGTGTCTCCTCTTCCTTATCATGTGATATGAAATAGTTTTTTACCGCCCCAAGGATTTCAGTTCTCTCCATAAGTTGTTGAATCTTAATCTTGTTCAACTCTTTAAGCTTAACCTCATCAAATTCTGAGAGTATCAACTCTATTTCAAAAATTAGCGTTTTTAACAAAATTGGTGTTCCTTGGATCATCTCATAGCAGGTGTATTGTATGCCACAATCCGTAACTAAAAATGTCCGTTCAAAGGTTTCGATATCTGCTTTTACTGATTTCTTTTGAACAGTTTTCAGCTTTTCAATAAGTCCAAAATAGTCGACGAATTCGGGAAGCGAAATAAAATCTTCGTAATTCCTACGTACGTGTAGCTTTTTGATTTTGACAAGTGGATTATCAAGTTCAAAGAATATTTTGAGCAGATGAGTTAAATCCAAGAGTAAATCATAGGACTTAAGTTTGAAATCCTCATCATAACCAGTATGTGAAAATTTATTTCTTTGAAACGGGATGAAATATTCATAGTAGTCAAAATAACTGATACTCAAGTCGTGAAATGGTCTTACCGTTTTCACCTTTTGTGTTAGGGATTTTTGACTGAAATCATTTTCAGGACTTACAGCCTGACACATTTCTGAAAACAACCCTTCAACCTGAGGTAGTGCAAGAGCATAAAAACTAATCCATCTGCGACCCTTAAAGAGGCTTATGAGTTCATCAAATATTGGATCCCGATTCTTGCTAAGTGGAAGGTGGGGTAGATGGAACTTTAAGTCATTGAAATGCTGATCAATTGGAATCCTTTTAAAATAAAGTCTGTAGAACTTAGCCTTGTTTTCTGAATACAGATTCTGCAATTTGACAGCT
>JAAEPI010000097.1 GCA_024232835.1 Cytophagales bacterium | reverse complement strand
CATCGTTATTTTGAAAGACAAAGAAGGAAACCGAGTTCTTCCGATTTGGGTTGGCATTTTTGAGGCTAATGCCATCGCCCTCCAAATAGAGAACATCGGTACGCCTCGTCCCATGACTCATGATCTATTAAAGAATGTCCTCAATGATTTGGATGCTACTGTTGAAAAAATCGTTGTTTGTGAACTGAAAGACAACACCTTTTACGCAATGATTTACATAAAAAAGAGTGACCAGTTAATAGCTGTGGATTCACGTCCCAGTGATGCCATTGCTCTGGCGCTCAGAACCAAATCCCCAATTTATGTTGAAGAAAGTGTGGTTGAAAGCGCAAAAGGGTTGGATCTTACGAAAGAAATCAACGATTCAGAGCGACTTCAGAATTGGCTCGAAAGCCTCAATCCTGATGACCTTGGAAAATATAAGATGTAGTAGTTGCCCGGGTTCAACCATCATAGATACTAATTAATGAAAGCCTGTAGAGCCTTAATCAGTTTCACTCATCACCAGCAATTCTAACAGGGAGATTATGTTTGGCTGTAGTCATAACAATCGCTAATCAAAAGGGCGGAGTAGGGAAGACTACGACGGCGATCAACCTGTCGGCGGCTCTGGCACAAAAAAAGAGATCAACCCTTTTGATTGATTTAGACCCTCAATCCAACTCATCAATTTCTTTCCTCAACCTTGAGGATGTAACGGGATCAATCTTTGATTCTTTAATTGATCCCAGTGCTGCTTTGCTTTTTGTTTATTGTCAGAAGCCAGCTCCTTAATTAATAAAATTTTGTGATATAGATCTGGGCATTCCTTGTATTTGGTTTTGTACGCATACAGGGGGCCATCATTGATCATGTGGTTGAGTAATGTTTTGTAATAGTTATAGTTTGAACTAATGGCAAACAAAGAATATTTCTTTGATAAATCCAAAACTGCCAAGGCCTCATGGAATTCATCATCTTCTACATGCAATATGATCTTTTGT
>JAAEPI010000096.1 GCA_024232835.1 Cytophagales bacterium | reverse complement strand
TTTAACTTCCTTTTTCCAAATATTGGCACATATGTCTGCACCCGGCCATTTATTGCCGGTATCGATCCAGTTAACATTTGCGATAGAACTAAGGTGCTGAATTAAGCTTTGAGCACTTTCCGGTGCTGCACAGACAATTTCTATTTCGCAGTTTTTGGGGATTAACTTTAACCGATTTAGCAGCCTTAGACTTCCCGATGTTAAAGTTGTTGAATCATCTATGTTTTGTCCATCTATAATTTCTGTTTCAGGTCTGTTCATAGGTCTGCTTGCAAGGAATGCCTGAATTTTGATTTTGCTCTCTTGATTATCATTTCCCAGTTGACATATGTCTGAATCCTCTTCCAAGGTTTCCAGAAGAAATCCTGGAATAGTGATTTCAGGAGGTCTAATTCCCCGGGATAGTCTGGAGTAAACAGAATCAAAGAGATGCATTTTTCTATGGACTTCGAATAATCCACGTTTGATTGATGCTTCAAGAGCAGTGAAAATAACATGCTCTTTTTCATCTTTGATGTCCATTAGTCGCCAAATCGCACCATCTGTAAACTTCAGCCAGCCGGCGATTTCAGCGAGATAGAAAAATACCGGTTGTAATTGAGAATCTATCCATGCTTTGGAGCCAATATCTTTTTTGACCTTTTTAACTAGATCTAGAAGAATAATTCTTAGCTCGTCCCATTTATCCAATGCTGTTGATGAGATTGAAGTCTTGATGTTGCTGTAGTCT
>JAAEPI010000095.1 GCA_024232835.1 Cytophagales bacterium | reverse complement strand
GTTCGGAGCTTGAACCCTTGAAACGTCATTTGTACTTCAAGTACACTGATTTGATCAAATTCTGCAGTTACTCCCTTATTTGGTACTGGCATGATGGAGATTCCTTGTGTCACCATTGGCAAAATATGTTGGTCATTTGCTATGACATTTGTCAAATCCCCATGGACGCATGCACATGTTACTTTTCCATACTTGTCATCTTGGAAATTGCATAAACAACTGTCGTGGGGTAAAGCACAGTCGAAATCTTGCGCTGCCTTTTTATTCGAGCACTGAAGACTGCCAACAGCACCTGAAATTGGTTGACCTGCTGCTGATGCTCTCGTCATAACAGTCACAGTACCATCAGTCATAAATTGCGTGCCAAGAATAGGTGACGGCGGTGTCGAAATTGAAGTTAATGTCAGCCCCATATTATCCCAATGAATTGGGGTCCCAGGGAGTAGTGTGACATTATGAATACGAGTCGAATTTTCTTCAGAAACGCGGACTATAACTTCGACATTATAATGCCATCTTGGACAGGAGAAAACTTCATAAACTTTCTCATTTAGTGGCACTGCATAAGTTCGATAAAACAAACATCCACTTTCACAAAGAAAACAGCCACAACCAAAACAACCACAGGCTTCTTGACAATATGTGAAACCTGGGCTTGTGTTGACTATTTCGTCGAATTCTTCAATTGGAGAGTAAGGACGTATAAATCGACATTTTACGTCGTAACATGACCCAGCACCTGGGCATCGCTTGACAGCCTGGTGTTTCATTTGATAGCTACTTGTATAGTATTCTGTCTTTTTCTGACAAATCAATGAGATGTGTCGTACTTCCAACTCAATGGTTCCTATGGGCTCCTCCAGTGGGCTTTGCACAAGGAGACAAGCCTGTTGGCCTTGAGGGGCTAATGCTAGTCGTGTTGTTTCATCTATGGTGCACTCAAGTTGGCCGTCCTTATAGGCGGTACACACTGAATTCCCTGCTGTGAGGCTCGCAACTTCTGCACAAGCGTTGCTTGTTGGACTAAAAATTGCAAGCATGGCCAAAAAATAGGGAAGTTTGGAGTATATGGCGGTTTTCTTCTCGGTTGAAGCTTTATTGGTTGTTTGCTTAGAAAATCCTTGTTGTTGTTTTGATAGAGCCCTTGGAAAACCTTCATCTTCCTTAGTTTCATCTTGGGAAACCATGGTGTAGATTGGTAAGATAGTTGATTGGTAAGTTCGGTTTCTTACACGTCGGCACAGTTTCCGACAACACAGTCCAACCCAGCACAAACAGCAAAAACAATGCTTGATGACCTTCAGTAGGATGATGGCAAGCTTGAAAATTATTGTAGTCAATGTCGCCAGAACATAGAGGGTAATTGTGATGAAATAAAGGCTGATTGCCATAAGCACCAATGCCATGGTTGATGAACAATGAATGTTCTTGATCCTGGCCATGCAAAAATAACAATCAATCATTTCACAGAATGGTTGTGAGGAACAGGTTGTTCCAAAACTTTTTATCAAAAAACCTTTTGACCATAATCGAACTGTAACATCGTGATCTGCCAAGTTAATCGATGCTGGCAACATGACATTCTCCTCTTCTGCTGGAAAACTCATCTTGTAGCAGAATGGAAGGGCACAAATTTCCATAAAATGCACATTTTTATTCAATGTGATTTGTACACCTCCTTTGATGCACAAAAGGCTGCATTCCAAGCACCTTGTAGAATGCATCGTGGCTGATTTGTATGGATAAGCTGCGGCCTCAACTATCCCATAGGCTTTAATAGGTAGCATTCCAACCGCATTTGAATAAAAGGCGATTTGATCAGTAGGATAATAGCAAAACTTTGTTCCATGGTGATGGCATTTGTGGTTTGCGCAAAACGCTGGTGTCCCTGTGAACAAACCTTCACCCTTGCATTCGTACTGCTCTGAAGTTGTTTCTACCCAGTGGACATCAGAATTGCTCACATAAACTTGTGTCCCATTGAAGAGTTCGATTCTATTCAGCTTAAGCTGTACTGGCTTATTACTACATCGCGGACTGTATGTGTGTGAACAAATTTCCTTTATTCTTCCAGCAGAAAGAATTGCGGCAGTTTGTTCTTTCATTTCTGGTATCTTTCCCTCTGGATAAGAACACATACTGTCGCTGCCCATTTAGGACAAGGACAAAAAGTTACACCTTTCCCCTTTCCATCAAGGTGTCCAGTTGCGCATCTCAGAGATTTCCAACAAAACGTGCCTTCCTTCGTCTTGAAAACACCAATTCCTCTTTTGATGCATTTGCTTGAATAGACTGATGTCAGACTGGAGGTAGTATTCATATTGCACTCTTTTGTAGAGCACAGAGATGAATTGACCAGCAACAAGCACACAGTGACTAGAAAAATGCTTGATGTTGTAACAGACGAATGCTTGCTGTTCCGCAAGATGAATGCAGGTGTAGATTGCACTGGAACACTTGGTTTTTCCACTGCTACTTCCGTTGGGTAGAGCAAATTGATTGGGCGTGTCAGCAACTTTTTGCTTGGTTGAAGAACCTCAGCTGAACGAACTTTTCCATCTGCTCCTTCTATTAATTTTTGGATTCTCCCTAGTTTCCATGATCCTCTTGGCAAATTCTCTTGCTTCATGAGGACCAAATCTCCTTCCTTTGGTTCAGTGGCATGTTTGATTCTTGGTGACTTGTGCTCTGTCTGGAATCGTTCCCGGAGACTGGTAAGGTATTCATCACTCCAGTATCTCCAAAATCCATCAAGTTGTTTTTGAGATTTTTTCCACAATTGAAGCAACTGCTGTTTCGAATCCAACTTGGGTAAATATTCTGGATCTTTGTGGTCTTCTTCCAGGGAAAATGT
>JAAEPI010000094.1 GCA_024232835.1 Cytophagales bacterium | reverse complement strand
CATTGTCCATGAAATCAATAACCCCTTGGGGATTATTGCCGGATATAATCGAGTGATAAGCAGGCTTTCAGATGATCAGGAAGTTTCTCACGCAACGAAGAAAATAGAATCGACCATTGGCCGGATGGAAAAGATCATGCATGGCCTTTTGCATTTTTCCCACAATGACGAGAACGAATCGTTTGATGTTGTTCGTGCCGAATCGTACATGGATCAAATTCAGGGAATTGTAACGATTAGGCTTAAAAAGTTTTACATCCCTCTGGAAATTATTTATGAAAAACTTGGTAGAGATGCAACATTTGCATGTAGATCAATTCAATTTTCACAAGTAATTGTCATACTCGTAAATAATGCCATTGATGCAATCTCAGGTCGGGAAGCAAGCGAACGTTGGATTAAGATCTACTGTTCGGTGGACAAAGAATTTGCCGAGTTTCGGGTTGTTGATTCTGGGGGCGGCGTTCCCGATGAGCTGAAGGCCAAAATTATGGACCCCTATTTTACGACTAAAAGCACGGGTGAAGGTACCGGTCTTGGGCTAAGTATTGCTTCCAAAATCGTCAAAGGCCATGGTGGAACAATTGAAGTTAGCAGCGGTCTTCCGTCAACATTCTGTGTCAGAATTCCGGTCAAAAACCCAGAGACCTCGTAATTTGTTTGACGAGGACCTTGGAAATGCCGCGAGAAAAACCATTAATATTAGACTCTTATAAGATTTATTTGTTATTCTACTGAAAGCACCGATAAAAGAACAAGCCGTGCCCATTAGAGGAAATGGAGCCAATCAATTGGTCTTTAGGGAGCCTCGTAAGGCTTACAGAAATTGCTAACGAATTCTATGGTAAAAGTCTTGATAGTGAGGGCCGCGAGTGTTTTGAGAAGCTAATACACTCACGCGATATTCCCCCTTTCCTCTATGAAATTTCTGTTTGGTTAGTTGGTGCAGTGGGGCTTCACCGTGCGGTTTCAAAACAATATAAATTGGCTTTGGCTCACCTAACT
>JAAEPI010000093.1 GCA_024232835.1 Cytophagales bacterium | reverse complement strand
TGGGGAGACGGAAATACAGAGAGTGGATTTACAGGAGATGCTGATCATACCTATGTTACTGCCGGAACCTATTCTGTAGCTATCACCGGGGATTTCCCAAGGATTTACTTCAATGACTATAGTAGCTCCAATCCAAACACACTGCAAATCCAGTCGATTGAGCAATGGGGAGATCAGGTTTGGACCAGTATGAGATCTGCTTTTGAAGGCTGCCAAAATTTGACTCACAATGCAACAGATACTCCTAACTTATCTACTGCTACTTCGCTAACACGTACATTTTATCGTTGCGATATAATTGATGGGGATATAACTAATTGGGACGTAAGTAACATATCATATATGAGACACATGTTCTGGGCAGTAAATTCGTTTAATCAAGATTTGAGTAGTTGGGATGTAAGTAGTGTTACTGATATGAGTAATATGTTCTTAGGGGTTAATAATTTCAATGGGGATATTAGTAGCTGGGATGTGAGTAGTGTTACGAATATGTCTGGGATGTTAGGTGGTGCAGAAGCATTCAATCAGGATATAAGCGGCTGGGATGTAAGTAGAGTCACGAGTATGCTTTCTATGTTCGACGGTGCAGGAGCCTTCAATCAGGAACTAGGCAGCTGGGATGTAAGCAGTGTTACGAATATGTCACACATGTTCTATAATGCAAATGCCTTCAATCAGGATATAAGCAGCTGGGATGTTAGTAGTGTCACAAATATGACACATATGTTTTGGTCTGCAGCTGATTTCAATGGAAACATAAGTAGCTGGGATGTGAGTAGTGTATCGGATATGTCACGGATGTTCTATTATGCTCCGACTTTCAATCAGGATATCAGTGGTTGGGATGTAAGTAGCGTTACGGATATGACATCTATATTTGATAACTCAGGTCTTTCTAGCGGAAACTACGATGCAATACTTGCTGGCTGGTCACAATTATCCCTACAATTAGGAGTTATTTTAGGTGCAAGTGGTGTGTATTATTGCACAGGATCAGTCGACAGACAAAAAATAATTGATGATTTTGGATGGACCATCAATGACGAAGGCCAGGATTGTACCGTAGGAGCTTTTATAACTACCTGGCAAACCACAACGGATAATGAATCTATTACTATTCCTACATCAGGTACCGGATATGACTATACAGTTGATTGGGGAGATGGAACTGTAGAGGCAGGATTTACAGGAAATGCAACGCACGCATATTCTACTGCCGGAATATACACGGTTGTTGCTGGTGGGGATTTCCCGAGAATCTTTTTCCCCTTTTCAGGAGAGAATGAAAAGATTCTCACAGTCGAACAGTGGGGAGATATTACTTGGAATACTATGGCTGCTGCTTTTAGCGGATGCTCTAATCTCGTAATAAATGCTACCGATAGCCCTGACCTGTCCAATGTTACCAACCTTTCAGAGATGTTTAAAAATGCCACATCACTAACAAGTGGAGTAAGTAGCTGGGATTTGGGAAATGTAGAAAACATTTCTGCCATGTTTAGTGGAGCTTCATCATTTAACGAAGATCTCAATAATTGGGATGTGAGTAGTGTCACGGATATGGGATCTGTTTTTTCAGGAGCGAGTTCTTTCAATTCTGATCTCAGTAATTGGGACGTATCCAATGTGACTTATATGTATGGAATATTTAGTGAAGCCTCCAGTTTCGATCAGGAGTTAAGTTCATGGAATATTGGTAAAGTGACCAATATGGAAACCATGTTGAATAACTCCGGATTAAGCAGCTACAATTATGACGAAACACTAATAGGTTGGTCAGCTTTACCCTCACTGTTGAGTGGTATAACCTTAGATGCATCTGGTATTTACTTTTGTAGTGGGTCAACGGAACGGCAATCGATAATAGATACATATAATTGGACTATTAATGATGAAGGGCAAGATTGTATCCTGGGAGCATTCATCACCACCTGGCAAACTACCACTGCTAGTGAATCCATCACCATTCCCACAACCGGTACTGGATATAACTACACGGTAGACTGGGGAGATGGCGTAATTGAAAACGCGTTTACCGGTGATGCAATGCATACCTACACCACGGCTGGTACCTACTCAGTAGCTATTAGTGGCAATTTTCCAAGAATTTACTTTAATGATATTAATAGCCACCTGCCAAATTCATTGAAAATTCAGTCAATTGACCAATGGGGAGATCAGGTTTGGAGTCACATGGATCGGGCCTTTGCAGGCTGTCGTAATCTTACTCATAGCCCAACGGACTTGCCTAATTTAACGACTGTAACTTCTTTAGCTTTAGCCTTTCGTTATTGTGAAGTATTTAATGGAGACATTGGGAACTGGAATGTAAGCAATGTGACCAATATGGGGAACATGTTTTCAAGAGCTAATGCTTTCAATCAGGATATTGGTGACTGGGATGTGAGCAATGTGACTGATATGCAATGGATGCTTAGTAATAGTGGCATGTCTGTTATGAACTATGATAACACGCTAATAGGCTGGTCAGAGTTAATACTAGAAAGTAATGTTACCCTTCATGCAACTGGTATCGCTTATTGCAGCAGTAAATCAGCCAGACAGATAATCATAGATGATTTTGGATGGACCATTTTCGACGATGGAGAGAATTGCCCACCAGAAGATATTTTTCTGAGTTCTGCTTCCATTTATGAAAATTCCGCACCTTCATCACTTGTGGGTACGCTATCTACTTCTGATGATACTGGCCCAATCACTTATTCTCTGGCAGGCACTGATGCCGCTGGTTTTATCATTTCGGATGATCAACTTCTAACAGCCCTTTCATTTGATTTCGAATCTCAAGATTCATATGAAATAACATTGATCGTTTCCGATGTTTCTGGTGAATTTCAGCAAGACTTCACGATTATGGTTTTGGATGACCCTGTAGATAACACACTTGCCTTTATCACTACATGGGAAACAACCTCTACAAATGAGACTGTTACAATCCCATTGGCAGGTTCCACTGAGTATGATTTTACAATAAAATGGGGAGATGGGGAAGCTGAAAGGGTCGTGACGGCTGAACCTTCGCATGAATATGCAGAATCTGGCCAATATCAAATAGAAATTCATGGCACATTTCCTCGTATCCACTTTCGGAATTCCAGCATGGAACTCAAAATAAAATCCATTGACCAGTGGGGGGCCATTGGATGGTCTTCGATGGAGGATGCTTTCCTTGAATGTGAGGAGCTTGTTATTACGGCGACTGATGCTCCAGATTTATCCAATGTCACCACCACTCAAGGTATGTTTTGGGATGCGGATAACCTCACGGGTGACTTTTCTAATTGGGATGTGAGCAATGTAGAAGACATGTCATTGATGTTTTTTGCTGCAGAAAATTTCAATTCAGATATTTCAAATTGGAATATGTCCAATGTTAAAGAGATCAATTTTATGCTTACTGGAACGGCCTTCAATCAAGACATTTCTGGATGGAATGTTGGATCCGTAGAGAACATGAACGGAGTTTTTGCAAGTTGCTCCTCATTTAACCAGGACATTTCAGGGTGGGACGTTTCAAGTGTGAAATTTTTTAATAGCATGTTTTCTAACGCTATTTCCTTTAACCAGAATTTGGGAAATTGGGATGTTAGCTCAGGTGTAGCATTTTCAAGAATTGTTTGGTGGGACGGCTATGTGGATAGAGATCTTATAAGTTATGTACTAGTTAACTTCGGTTATTTCCTTGAAGGAACAGCAATGTCAGACGAAAATTATGATCTTTTATTAGACGGTTGGGGTAGCTTAACAACATTGCAATCGGACGTGCCTTTTTTCGCACCAGACCTCATCTATTGTACCTCGAAAGACGCTAGACAAAAAATGATTGACCAATTTGGTTGGACAATTACTGACGGAGGAGAGGATTTGGACTGTTCCCCTGTGGAACCGCCACTAGGGATAAATGATATGGACCAGCCAGCGGAGCTTACCCTCTTTCCTAATCCTGCCTCCAGCTTCATCAGTGTTGAACTAAACACGATCACGAGTATATCTTTTGTTAAAGTGTTTTCTGTTAATGGAGAACTAATACAGGAAATAGCAATTGACGTAAATCAATCTCAAATCCCAATTGATCATCTTACTAAGGGAATTTACTTACTAGAGATAATTAGTGATGATAAAGTCTATAGAGGCCGCTTTATTAAAAAATAGATAGGCTATGAAGCTCGTCATTGATAATATTTTTTAAAACCCCAATCCCAAATAATTCAGACTAAGATTTCGAAAGAAAAACTTTAATATACTTCAGACTAAAACACTGAGCGCTAAAAGGTGCATAGGTTCTAAAAAATACCACACTTGTTGGTGTTATCACCAATAAGCATTACATGATGCAAATTGCCATCAACCTAAGCACAGGAAAATAATAGTGAATTGATGTTGGAGAAAACTCCAACAACGGCTGGTTACCAGGAGGCTTTAAGATTATTGTCGGATCGGGTGGTGTTGTGAGGATTATAATTCCTTTAGTTTTTCAATAAATTCCTCTGGAGATAGATCAATTTGTCTTAATATTTCTCTTATCAAGGAACGACCGATATCTCTACCTTTGTGATGTGGTAGCGTAGTGTAACGATTATCTGGATGACGGTAAAACACATGACTGCCTTTCTGACGTTTGATTTCAAATCCCATCGAAAAAAGTAATTTCTCAAAGGTTTTGGCATCTATCAAAGGGGGTTTACTCATACAGCAACAGAGATTTGTTGTAGGCCAACAAATTCAGACAAATCACCTAATTCCTCAGTACTCAACTCCTCAAGACACAATTCAACTACTTCCTTTAGATTTTCTTGTAGTTCATCTAAAGTAGATCCCTGGGTGTGTGCTCCCGGCAAGGTCGGTACAATACCGAAATAAAGACCTGTTTCTTGTTCTTTGCCAATATGTGCTGTAAACTGATAGTTTTTCATACTTACAAAGTAACGAACTATTGGGTTATTTGATTTACTCCTAAAACCCCTTTTCCGGCAAGCAATAACTGGATTCACATCATATTCCTTCCCTTGCCAAAGATTTTTTTCAGCCAGTTTGGCTTCAATCTTTGGAGCGATTTCATAGTTTTTTAATCCCCACT
>JAAEPI010000092.1 GCA_024232835.1 Cytophagales bacterium | reverse complement strand
ACTGTATAGTGGTAGCTGCATTTTTTGCACTTATACCTTTGTTTACCTTTTATCTTGCCGGATTTAATACCAGCACTGCATGAACACTTAGGACAATTCATGGCGTTTTTCTGTAAAAAAAAGAAAACTATATATAATTAGCAATGCCCCACTACATCCTGAGAAAACTTATGCACTTGTTGATTTGTTAAGCGCAGGATTTTATTCGGATACAGCTGTGTCTTTTATTCACTTCTAATTAGAAGAATGCCTCAATGTACCGATTCGGACATGTGGTTAATTTTCTTTTCAATTCATAGACCTTATAGCTGGCTTTATTCGTTGAGTTAGTAGTTGCAAATAGAATACAGCTGCAAATGAGAATGGAGTTAGACATTATTAAGACCTTAGCAGAATCTACGGATTTGGTCAATACCATCAATGGGGGAATGAGTTTGGCATTCGTTACGAAGTACACCCTAGCTGACCACTTGATGGTCACGGTGAAAGTGCCAGGCGTTGACAAGAAATCATTAAAAGTGGAAATGCATGACGGGCAGTTATTCATTTATCAGTTAATGCATATGGAGGATCAGTTGGATATTCCATTTATGGTGGCCTCTCTTAGGGTGTCAGAGAAAGTGAACAAGCGAGAAATCCGAGCAAATTACCATGGAAGGAATTTGAACATTGTGATGCCCTTTAGCGAATGGGAAGATGAGGATTCTAGAAGCATAAAGATTAACTAGCGAAAAGCAGGCTCCCCAATCGACCCATTTCAATTCCCATATTCATCAAATTTTGATCCTAAGCAAGTACCTCTGAGCGAGCCTGTCTGGCCCGACAAAGGCAGGCTCACGAGGTATGAATTTGGCAAAATATTTCTTCATTAGATGCAAGTATCAGGAAATAGTAGCCATAGGAGGGATTCAATAGTTTGTTAGGTAGAATGTGTGTAAAACCACAATGGATTAGCGAATATCTCTGATCGAATTATGATCAAATGTGATCACGCAATTCGGAAGGATGAAATGAATTTCTTACCTTGGTCGAAAAACCACTTCTATGAAAAAATTATTTACGATTACTGTCTTATTTGTCTTGTCAATTTCTACCTGTCTCGCTCAAGGTTCGTGAGAAAAAATGCTTAAAATGCTTTCAGACCAACTAGGGTCATTCACAGCCAACGAACCAGGTGAGTCGAGAGTGATTGATGATGGTTCTACACGAGTAACTCGTTCGTATACTTCTGGTGAAAAAACACTATCATTTAAAGTTGGAATACCGAAAACAAAGGAAGAGTTTCAATCAGTAAAAAGTGAAATAAATGAGGTTGAAGATATGTTTCAAGAGATGGCGGATGATGGGAAAATGGAAATGGAATCAATCCAAGCGGGTGAGGCAACAGGGTTTATAACTTTCACAGAGGGACGAGGGCGTGCAAGCGGGTTCGTTATGGCGCAGGATGAATACCTAATTGAAATTAATGTTAGCGGTGCAACCGTGATTGAGGATATTAGAAATGTTTACAAGGCACTAGATTTTTCTATCCTGGGAGGATCAGGCACCAACAAATCAAATGCACAGACTAGCTCAAAATCAAAAGTTGAAGCTAAAGCTACCACTGCGGCAGAGAAAAAAATGGCGAACATGCTCAGTGATGCGTTTGGATCTTTCAAGGCAACTGGCGATACGAAAACAGGAAATAGCTCGGATGGAATTTCACAAGTATTTCGATCTTATGAATCAGGAAATAAATCTTTTAAGTTAAAAATAGAACTTCTTGTAGCGGAAGGGAAAGCTCAAAAAGAGAAAAGAATAAGAAAGTTGAGAGAAAAATATCAAGAAGCGGAATTAATCCGAATTGATAAAGAAAAGCTAAAAGGCAACTTGGTTTATTTATCCGATACCAAGACCGGATTAATTTATTTGATGGTAAGAGGTCAACACTGGATGGTTGGAACAATTAATAACGCATCAGGAATCGAAGATGTCAAAAGCATCTATCAATCGTTCGATTATTCTTTATTGAAATAGAAACGAATCAAATTCATTTTGAGAGCATCTCCATAATTAATTCTATGAGGCGCTCTTTTTTTTTTTTTTTTTTTTAAGCTAGTAGTGCCCAAGTGTCACCAGAGCTAATCACTTTTTTCAGTTCCGATTCAGGCACTATGAGCATTTCGAGTTCATCGACAGCAAGCTCTAAAACCTCACGACCTTTCTTCCTACATGTCTCCATTGGTTTGTAGTTTGCATTAGAGTCCCGGAGCATAGTACTCGAGTAATCAATCTTAAGGTCACGTATGGCAATCGTCTTTTGATCAAATGCACCAAAGATATTGCTGAGCAATAATTGTGTGGAAACCTTCCAAGCCTCTAAATCAAATTCTGGCGAATCAAGTTTCTTGATTTGTTTTTTAAGGAGAGGAGTGTGTTGGTTTCTCATAAGTTCCTAATTGAGTTTGGTTTTTGATTTGTCACTATTATCAGACAGGTTCTTGTTCTTAACGTACCCTGGCTATGCCAGTTCATATATTAAAAGTAAACCATTATTCGTCGAAGGAGTAATGTTCTAAAAATGGAATTTGACCACACTTCTTATGAACTTGAGCCTTTAGTTTTTTAGGCCAGGGAATTGAATGTCTGGATTTATTTGGATTTTCATAGATAATATCCGCACAACGTTTTAAAAACTCAGGATCAGTTTCTGCCCCTAAAAAATCAAAAACTTTCTTCAGTGTTTTCTCTGAAGAAGAGATAAGGTCTTCATGATAAATGTTGAGAATTTCCATTTCCCCTTGGGTAATAAAATTCTGAATGCGAGCAGTTTTTTTGAAATGCGATCTGAGGCCTTTCTTGAGAATTTTTCTTGAGAATTTTCTATTTTCAGTGGCTTCTCCCTGATCAGTCGTGTTTGCAATTTCAGGATTCCTATTGTGCATCGTTGATATAATGTCGTAGGGATTTCTAATCACATGAATGTACTTCACCGGCAAGCCAACTACCCGCTGAATTTTTTTTGGTAATTCGGGATGTTTCGTGATTGAGGTCAATGTACCATTCCCCTTTTTATCTCCAATAATGGAAATGGAACCCGAAACCCCTTGATTTGCCCCCTTTACCTGATAGTCATACCCCGTCCACTTGTTTCCGAGTAATCTCGAAATAAGCTTAGACCAAACCTCTAGATAAAAGAGAAGCGCAATTCTTCCAAAGCCGAGCTTGACCAAGTTGAATGCATGTGCTTCGGTGGAAATAACAATATTTGGATGTGCATCCAATAGCGATCCAACAATAGTATGCCCACTTCTGGAATAGCCAATGAAGCAGCAAAAAGTATGGATGTTTTTGTATTTTTTTCTCCTGAATAAGCCAGAGATTGCACATATAGGAAGAGCTAAAATCGGTAGCCCAAACTTCCATTTTTGATTCATTTTCGATTAAGTTTTTTCATTCAACTAATTCTGCCCCAATTAACAACATTTTTACTTAACGAACTGATATGAGATTTGATCGGGGCATGTTCTGATAATGCAAGGCTTAAGTCTTTTCTTAAAATCTCCCGAGCTGCCATTCGTGCATGCTTGAGAATCTCACCATCTCGCATCAGATCAGAAACCAATAGATCCAAAACACCACTTTGTTGTGTGCCTAATAAATCTCCAGGCCCCCGGAGTTTCAGGTCCGCCTCGGAGATCAGAAACCCATCAGACGTATCCACCATGGTTTTCAACCTTGTCTTTCCTTCAGCACTAAGTTTGTCACCGCTCATGAGGAGGCAATATGATTGAGCGGCTCCCCTTCCCACACGACCCCTCAATTGGTGAAGCTGGCTAAGTCCAAAACGCTCTGAACTTTCGATGATCATCACCGAGGCACTCGGTACATCAACTCCCACCTCGATCACCGTGGTAGCTACCATTATTTTGGTTTCTCCCTTTACAAAACGCTGCATTTCCCATTCTTTGTCTTCAGACTTCATTCGTCCATGAACTATTGAAATAGCCATTTTCGGATATCGCCTACTAATTGATTCATAGCCATCCATCAGGTGGTTATAATCCAATTTTTCAGATTCTTCAATTAGGGGATAAACGATATAAACCTGCAATCCCTTTTTTATTTCCTGCTCTATTAACCCAAACATTTTGAGACGTCCCGATTCCCGATAGTGTTTGGTTTGAATGGGTTTTCGTCCGGCCGGTAACTCATCAATAACGGAAACATCCAGATCACCGTAGACGGTCATGGCGAGTGTACGCGGGATTGGTGTGGCAGTCATAACAAGTACATGCGGGTAAATGTCTTTGTTCTTTTGCCACAGCCTCGCCCGCTGAGCAACACCAAAGCGATGCTGTTCATCAATTACGGCGAGACCAAGCTGTTTGAAAACCACTCGATCTTCTAACAATGCATGAGTCCCTACAATCAAGTGGAGGTCTCCTTCTTTGAGATAATTCAGTATAATCTTACGTTCTGCTGTTTTTGTAGAGCCTGTAAGAATAGCCACTCGCAAACCCATGAGGTCGCAGTATGATTTGAGATTTTTGTAATGCTGTTCAGCAAGTATTTCTGTTGGCGCCATAAAGGCACACTGGGTTCCCGATCCAATGGAAATAAGCATGCAGAGGAAAGCAACCATGGTCTTACCACTACCCACATCTCCTTGCACCAATCGGTTCATTTGCTGGCCCGACCGAAGGTCAGCATAGATTTCTTTGATCACTCTTTTTTGCGCTCCAGTGAGTTCGAAGGGAAGATGCTTTTCGTAATATTCATTTAGCAATTCGCTGTTGTCTAGCACGAACCCCAGATGTTTTTCATTTCTTTCGCCCTTTAGTCGAAGGATTTGGAGTTGGATAAAGAACAGTTCCTCAAACTTCAACCTGCGTTGAGCTTCTTGTAGGTGAGCGGTTGTTTCTGGGAAGTGGATTCGGGCAATCGCAGCAACCTTGTCCATCAATTTGTATTGAGAAATCAAAGAAGTGGGTAGTGTCTCCCGAATCTGGCGGACAACTGCCGGAAGAACGGTTTGGAGTGTCCGACTAAAAAATTTGCTATCTACAAATTTTTTCTTAAGTAGTTCACTGGTATGATAGATTGGTTGTAATCTTCCGGCTTTTTCGTTGGTTGCTGTTAAAGGTTCAAGCTCGGGGTGAGCAATATTCCATTTCCTTCCGTAGCGAGTGGGCTTACCGTAGAGTAAATAGGGAACACCTTTCTTCAAACTCTTTCTCAACCATGTTGCCCCTTTGAACCAAACCAATTCAATAGAAGATTGTCCATCATTAAAATTGGCCACCAATCGCTGTTTCCTTGGCGCACCCACCATTGACAAGGAGGTAATTTGTCCTTTGATCTGGACGTACGCTTCTGCGTCATTGATTTCCAAGATATTGTAGAATCGTGTTCGGTCTTCGTACCGAAACGGGTAATGTTGAATAAGATCGGCAATGGTGAAAATGCCCAGCTCCTTATTAAGCAATTCAGCTTTTTGTGGCCCTACACCTTTTATAAATTCTAAGCTCTGTGCGAAGTAGCCAGTCATGCAACAAAATTAATGGAAGTCATCCGATGACTGGAGCCATGAGATGACTAAAAAAAGGGTTAGGAATTTTTCTTGTGGATCAAACTTCATGATCACAGACCTAAATGTTTAGGAAACTTAAGTAAAGGATTGTCAGATATGGTCATTGCCGAGAAGCGATAGTCAAACCAATCATTGGCAGTTGATCTTCAGTATATAGATTCTAATTTTGAATTGAACAGTTTCCAGATAAGTGTTGGGTACTTGTTTGAGCTATGAAGGCTAGAACTGTTGGTGTTCTTGACAATAGTCAAATCAACAAATCAGTTCAACATCAAATCACTTTCTTTCCTATTTTTGCGCCCATGCAGAGAGATCAACAAATTTTCGACCTGATCGAAAAAGAAAAACGGAGACAAATAGAGGGCATTGAACTAATCGCTTCAGAAAACTTTACCTCTCCTCAGGTGATGGAAGCGGCAGGAAGTGTACTCACTAATAAATATGCCGAAGGGCTGCCAGGAAAGAGATACTACGGTGGCTGTGAAGTGGTCGATGAGGTGGAGGACCTGGCAAGAGAAAGAGCGAAAGAATTGTTTGGAGCCACCTGGGCCAATGTTCAACCGCACTCTGGAGCTCAGGCTAATGCAGCGGTCCTACTTGCACTATTAAGTGCGGGTGATAAGATATTGGGATTTGATCTCTCTCATGGGGGTCACCTTACACATGGCTCTCCGGTTAATTTTTCAGGTAAACTCTATAGCACCAGTTTTTATGGAGTAGACAAAGATTCGGGTCTAATTGATTACGATGCACTCGAAGAAACAGCGAGAAAAGAAAATCCAAAGTTGATCATTGCGGGTGCATCTGCTTATTCAAGGGATTGGGATTATGAACGGTTTCGCAATGTTGCAGATGAAGTCGGTGCGATGTTAATGGCAGATGTTGCTCATCCCGCTGGTTTGGTTGCAAGAGGATTGTTGAATGATCCATTAGAGCATTGTCATTTGATCACCACCACTACTCACAAAACACTGCGTGGACCAAGAGGGGGTATGATTTTGTTACGAGAAGACATTGAAAATCCGTTTGGCCTTAAGACAGCCAAAGGATTCACCAGAACAATCAGTTCGCTTTTAGACTCAGGTGTTTTCCCAGGCACACAGGGCGGCCCATTAGAACATATCATAGCCGCCAAAGCTGTTGCATTCGGTGAAGTACTATCTGATGACTACATGACTTACGCTCAGCAGATAAAAGCAAATGCGCAAGCTATGAGTCAGGCGTTCGTTGAACTGGGTTATCAAGTGATCTCTGGAGGAACCGACAATCATCTCATGTTGATTGACTTAAGAAATAAGGACATCACTGGTAAAGAAGCTGAAAACACCTTAGTAAAAGCGGATATTACTGTGAACAAAAACATGGTGCCATTTGATGATAAATCCCCTTTTGTTACTTCCGGAATGAGAGTGGGAACAGCGGCCATGACGACCAGGGGGATGAAAGAATCGGATATGGCTCGGATTGTAGGTCTTATTGATGAGACATTGAAAAATATGAGAGATGACGTGAAAATATCCAAAATAAAATCTGAAGTTAATAGTTGGATCAAGGACTACCCTCTTTATAGTTAAATCCAAAATGACAATTTTCAAATCCCACATAAAGCGTAAAAATCAAACAAATGATTGTTTGGCATTTTGGCGACCAGAATTTGTTAGTTATTTGACCTTTGTTGTGGATTATAGTACAGCACTCAACCAACCCAAAAGTTAGTCCAAAAGCAATGCCATTAGATCAAATCGGTGACTCTCAAAATGAAAAAGAAATGACCTTCCTGGATCATTTGGAAGAATTACGCTGGCATATTATCCGGGCAGCTATTGCTATTTTCATTATCACAATAGTCGCTTTCATCGCCAAAGACATTGTCATTGACCTGTTGATCATGGGGCCTTCAAGAACAGATTTTTGGACGTACCTAAAGCTTTGTGAATTAGCAGGGCTTTTGAATACTCCTACTCTTTGTGTGGACTCATTGCCTTTTGAGCTAGTAAGTAGAAAATTATCAAGTCAGTTTATGACTCACATATCTGTCTCATTTATGACGGGACTTATTTTGGGGTTCCCATATGCCTTTTGGGAAATATGGCGATTTATCAAGCCCGGTCTTCATCTAAAAGAGCGCAAGGCGTCTCGAGGAGCAACATTTTCGGTGAGTTTTCTATTCATGACAGGTGTTCTGTTCGGATATTTTCTAATCGCCCCAATCTCGGTGAGATTTTTTGCCACTTATGTGGTCTATGATCAGCTTCAAAACCTATTTGACTTGTCTTCCTACATCGGAATGATCACCATGATAGTATTTGGTAGCGGGCTGCTATTTCAACTCCCAGTCATCGTGTATTTCCTTACCAAAGCCGGGCTGATCAGTTCCAGATTAATGAAGAAATACAGAAAACATGCGATTATTGTGATTTTGATATTGGGTGCGATGATTACGCCACCGGACCCTTTTAGCCAAATGTTAATTGCGCTTCCGCTAATGTTGCTTTATCAAATAAGCATAGTCATAGCACGAAGAATAGAAAAAAGAAAGCTTCGCCAAGAAGCAAAAAACTAAGAATTATGAAAATAGCAATTGGAGGAGACCATGCTGGATTTGGTTATAAGTCCCGGCTTGTGACATTTCTAAAAAATAACCACCATGAAATTGTTGATTTTGGCCCTGACACAAATGCCTCTGTAGATTATCCAGATCATGTGCATCCGGTAGCAGAAGCTATTGAGAATGGAGAAACCGAATTGGGTGTTCTCATTTGTGGAAGTGGAAATGGTGTAGCCATGGCTGCCAACAAACATCAGGGAGTCCGAGCAGCCATTTGCTGGAACCGGGATTTAGCCACTTTGGCCAGGCAACACAATGACGCAAATATTATTTGCCTGAGTGCCCGTTTCTTAGCCTATGAATATGTTGAGGGAATTGTTAACACATTTCTCAAAACTAATTTTGAGGGAGGTAGACATCAGACCAGAGTGGATAAGATTAGTTGTTAGACGTTCTAATCTCCATTTTCATTTCCTCAATTTCAGGAAATCGATGTTTGATCTTTTCCATTGCGCCCCATTGGTCTATCACAACGTTCGGCTCTGCTCGTCGGAAGATCTCTAAAAAAACTGGAGCCTTCAGATAATAATCCAAATCTTCCAGCCTTTGCCTACCAATAGCGTCATCAAAAAAAGGACCTGCCATTTGACCATTTAAGTACAAAGGCGACAAAGGCCCAATAATCAAAATTCTTTGATCTTTCATACTGAGATCAACAACTTCTTCGACAATCAGTTCTTTAGCAAATGAATCATTTTTTAATCCCATGTAAGGAGCCGCTATGGAGCCTGCGATCATCACATGCGGAAGGATCCACCTCCAAAATCGACGCTTAATACTTAGGAAATAAGTTGTGATAAAAAACGTAAAAACTGGTATGAAGAAGACTAATTCGGTTCCAGAAAGCGTCCCACTAATTAGCAACACTCCAATCGACGCAAGAAATACCAGCATCATAAATTGTTGGGTCTTGGCATGCAAACTACCCTCTCGCTTACCCAACATAGCGAACAAAGCCATGACAAAAATAAAAGACGGGATCACGGTCCATTGCAGCAATTCAAAATAAGATAGATAGAAAATTTTATCTCGAACAATTTCTACAAAATAGGCAGATGCAAATTCTTCTAATCCACCATTAATATATAAAAGGAAAATCACAATGAGATATGCCGAAGACCACCCATAAATAAAGAGCATAAGTCGCCGGATACTGGCTCGTGCTATTAGTATGAGAGCCACTAAGAATACAAGGAAGAAAGCAACAGAAGGTAAATAAAACAACCCCGCTATTCCCAGAGAAAACCCTGGGAAAAGAAATAATTCATCCCCAGCAACATTATCCATTTTACGAATCAAATGATCAATGGAAACAACCACAAATGTTAAGCTCATTAGCTGTGGTGACAAAGAAAAATAATCAAAAGTGGCAATTGAAAAAATGATGTACAGAAAAGCTGCGACATAATTTGACTCTGAAAATACCTTGTTTCTAAGAAGGGTTCTATTGAACATAGCTGCCTGGAAAAAGACTAATGCTCCCGAAATCAACCAATGAACTGTTCTGCTCCTTCCAAAAAGAAAGTCAATAATCTTATACGTCCAGGCACTCAAAGGTGCTGTGTAATCAAATGTTTCTGAATACATCGAAAAGCCACCCCCTAACCATTCTCCCAACAACAGGAATTTTAACTCAGGGATTGACAATGGAAGCCCAATTAGGCCATAAGTTACCCTTATTGCCACTAGGGCTATCAGCACAAAAACCAAGCGATAAGGGTCGTTTATTCTAAAAAATCGGATCACAAGCAAATTTAAGCAAAAGCCAACGAGCTATATTTGTAATATGCAAAGTATGCGTCAACAAAAGATGGCCCGACAGATTCAGAAGGATCTTGGAGATATATTTCTTCGCCACGGTCGAGATTATTTCGGCAACTCGATGGTCACCATTACCGAAATAGAAGTGACTCCAGATTTAGCAATTGCAAGCGTGCATTTGAGTGTCTTTCCAAATGAAAATATTGATCAGTTTTTTGAAAAATTAGAGGCTAAAAAAAGTGATGTCAGAAGGCGATTGGGCAATCAGATGAGCAAACGCGCCCGTATTATTCCCGATCTCAATTTCTTTCATGATGAAACAACGGAGCATGCATCACAAATGGATAAGCTCATCGACGACCTAAACATTCCACCAGCGGACGATTCTGAAAAGTGAACCTTTCTTACTTCATAGCAAAGCGATATTTCCTTTCCAAGAAGAAAAAAACGTTCATAAATGTGCTTTCGATCATTTCCATGGTGGTTGTTGGTACTTGTACTTTCTCATTAATTCTAATCCTTTCGGTTTATAACGGATTGGAGGGTCTGCTTAGAAACCTTTATGGATCATTTGATGCCCAAGTGCTTATTCTACCAGAAAGGGGGAAATCATTTGAATATACTGGTGAAATAAAAAATAAACTTCTAAAAATTGATGGGGTTGTGTCTGTTGCCGATATTATCGAAGATAATGCACTGATCACCTATCGTGATGCTCAACGAATTGTAAGATTAAAAGGAGTTGGTGAAGATTTCTTGAAACAGAACAGGTTCAAAAATGCCCAAACCTATGGGCCTATGCATCTCAAAGAAGACAATGTCCGCTATGCGATTATTGGCCGTGGGATTTCAAACCATTTATCCATTCAACTCAACGACGATTTCTATCCGATCCAAATTGATTACCCAAAAGACATTGAACCAGGGCAGTTGAACCCAGATCGTATGTTCATCAAAAAACATATCCTCCCCGGAAGCATATTTGCTGTAGAAAAAAATATTGATGACAATTACATTTTTGTTCCCATAGAATTTTCACGGGAATTGTTGAACTATGGAATCAAGCGAACCTCCCTTGAACTTGGAGTAGAGGAAGGTGTTAACTTTCATCAACTTAGGGACATTATAAACACCTCAATAGGGCCAGATTTTAAAGTCATGCTTGGAGATGAAATCCATAGTGACTTATATAAGATTCTGAAGTGGGAAAAGGTCATTGTTTTTCTGGCCTTGGCAGCTATTATTGGGATTGCTTCCATCAATATTTATTTTTCTCTTAGCATGTTGGTTATTGACAAAAGTAAAGATTTAGCTATTTTGAAGGCCATTGGTTCACCCGCCTCTTTGCTACAAAAGATTTTTCTTGCCGAAGGAACCATTATTGCTTTCACTGGAGCTTTCACTGGACTAACTTTGGGCCTTTTGATTGCGGGAATCCAGCAAAAATTTGGTCTGGTTGGGATGGGCGTACAAGGTGCCATATCTGATGCCTATCCTGTCCAAATAGACTGGAGAGATGTTCTGACGACCACTCTTTTTATTATCTTAATTACACTCCTGTCTGCAATCCAGCCAGCTCGTAAAGCAGCCAGGACGCAAGCACTCAATCTCCTACAATAAACTTTCAAAAATCATTGAGAATTGCTTTGGGCGAAATGCCAATTATAGGTAGATTCGTTCTTTACACGTAATTGAAATTTTGAATGAACGTCTCGCCAGAGCAACCTTTTCGGATTATATATTCACTCTTCCAGCATGAATATCTAGGGTACATTTTTGAATCCTTTGCAGTGCAGCTTGATGCAAAAGGGCGACTCTCTTATGCACATCAAAATATTTCATCTAAAAATGCCGTCGAATTCAAGGTCGAAATGGATGATAGAGACTTTGAGCTCATCCAACTTATGGACAGTATGCAGCAAGAAATAGTGGTGAATCATTTTCAAAAGAAAAAAACCAAACCAGCCGACTTCTTTCTAAAGGTATTTGATAAAAAAAATGGGGACAAGCAAAAACAGATGGAGGTTCATAATTATGTAGAACGAAGACGAAAAAGCATTTGTCCGCTGCTAAAAGGGAAATCAGTCTTTGAGATGGGTAAAGATGGTGAGCCGATCTGGAAGGAAATTCAGGTGGCAGAAGAGGCGGCAAGCGCCTTGTTTCATTTTTACAGAAATGAGGAAAACACACACTACTTCCCAACCATTAGGTTATTTGGTGAGAAGATTCACTTTTATCAAAATGGGAGTTATGTGCTTGCTGATGATCCTGCCTGGATAGTCTCCAATGACGTTCTCTTCACCTTCAACAAGGATGTAAACGGAAAAAAACTTCACCCATTTTTTAGCAAAAAATTCATAGAAATTCCTCGTAAGGTTGAAGAAACTTACTATGAAAAATTTGTCGCTCCTCTTATTGAATCTTTTGATGTATGTGCCAAAGGATTCGAAATTAGAACAACGGCCCTGACGCCCAAGCCCGTGATTGCTTTCTCTGAAATTGCGTCTGTTGAGCGAACTCTTTTCTCTGATTTTGAAAATAGGAGTCCTGTCGGAAAAATACTCTTCGAACTAAAATTCGAATATGACAACAATGCTTTTTCTGCTGACAAGCTGAAGCGAGTGGGCGTAGCTCTAGAAAAAAATGACGGTGAGTTCAAGTTTTTGAAAATCATACGGGATAAGGACATTGAGAAATCACTTTTATCATTCCTCGCTGAGTCGGGCTTGCAATTGAAAAACTCGTGTATTGCTTTGGATAAGAGTAAAGGTTTTGGGTGGTTGTATGCTAATCAGAAATCATTGATTGAGCGGGGATTTACCATTCGGCAAAACGGCACTACTTCAGGTCAGTATTTTCTAGGCGAGGCTAGTATCAATATAGAAATAGATGAAGGGATTGATTGGTTCGATATCAGGGCGAAAATAAAGTTTGGAGAATTTGAAATACCATTTTTGGTAATCCGTAAAAATATTCTGAACAAAAAGTACGAAATCATATTACCAGATGGATCAATAGCCATCATCCCTCACACTTGGGTGATGGAGTATTCTGATTTGTTTGCTTTCTCTGACGAGATGAATAATCAACCAAAACTTAACAAAGTCCATGTTGCCTTGGTAAAGGATTTGCAATCAGGAAACCATGCCCAAGTAGTGATGAGTAGAAAATTGCAAAACCTGACCAACTTTGACAGAATAGAAGAATTTGAGTTGCCGAAAGGCTTTAGGGGCAAATTAAGATCCTACCAACATGCAGGCTTCAATTGGTTGAAATTTCTTGATGAGTATGCATTTGGAGGGTGCCTTGCTGACGATATGGGGCTCGGGAAAACTGTCCAGACCTTAGCTATGCTGCAAAGCGATAAAGAAATAAATGGAGATACCGCCAGTCTGCTAGTGATGCCTACTTCGCTAGTGTACAATTGGATAATGGAGGCTAAAAAATTCACTCCAAAACTCCGCATACTAAACTACACAGGCCCTCAAAGAAATAAAGATATCAACCTTTTCGGGAAATATAATTTGGTGATAACCAGCTATGGTACCGTTCGAAGGGATACAGAAATTCTTAAAAACTTCTATTTCAATTACCTAATTCTAGATGAATCACAAGCAATTAAAAATCCTGATTCGCGCATTTCAAAAGCAGTGAGACTACTAAAATCTAGAAGAAATCTGATCTTAACAGGCACTCCTGTTGAAAACAGCACGATGGATCTATGGTCTCAAATGTCATTCATCAACCCCGGTCTCTTGGGGTCCAAGCAATTTTTTACCAAGGAATTTCAACTTCCAATAGAAAAGAAAAAAGACCTAGCTAAAACAGCTCGCCTGAATAGTCTGATCAAACCCTTCCTGTTGAGACGGGAAAAATCACAAGTCGCTAAAGACCTGCCTGATAAAATGGAGAATATTCGTTATTGCGAAATGTCGGATAGTCAAAAGGAATTTTATGAAACAGAAAAGAGCGCCTTCAAAAACAAAATTTTCGATGTTATAGAAAAGGAGGGAGTTAGAAAATCTCAGATGTTGCTATTGCAGGGATTAACACGTCTCAGGCAAATAGCCAACCATCCATTGATGGTAGATGATATGTATGCGGGTGACTCAGGAAAACTTGAAGACATCTCATACATGATAAAAAATGCATTAGGTGAAAATCACAGATTATTGATCTTTAGCCAATTTGTGAAACATCTAGATCTCATCAGAGCATTTCTGGATCAACAGAATATTCCATTCGCTTATCTGGACGGATCAACAAGGGATCGGCAAAGTCAGGTTGAAAAATTTCAGAACGAAAATGACATTCACACGTTCTTGATTTCACTTAAAGCGGGTGGTCTTGGGCTAAACCTGACTCAGGCAGACTATGTATTTATTTTGGATCCGTGGTGGAATCCAGCAGCTGAGGCACAAGCAATAGACCGAGCACATCGCATAGGCCAAACGAAGACAGTCTTTACCTATAAGTTCATTGCTCGGGACACGGTTGAGGAGAAAATCCTCAAACTGCAAAAATCGAAGCTTAAATTGGCTGGAGATTTAGTTACGATTGAAGATCAATTTGTAAAACAACTATCCCCAGAAGACATTTCCTCTCTTTTTTGATTTACCTTAAAAAATGGGGAATACGAAAAGACAGTTGTTTTCAGATCAAATCCGAGATAATCAGTGAAAAAAACACTAGTTCTTACCGCCCTTTTCTTCAGCTTAACGCTACAACTTTCTGCTCAAAACAAGTTGGGTTTTGTAATGCCCGCAGATCAAAACAAAGTGGTTATTCCTTTTGAGCAGTTTAACAACCTTATAGTAATCCCCGTAATTGTAAATAACTTTTTGAAACTCAAGTTCGTGCTTGATACAGGCGTGGAGACCCCCATCCTAACTGAAATGGCATTCGCCAAAATATTAGGTATCGAATTTATTCGAGAAATTTCCATATCAGGACCAGGAATTCAAGATTCTGTTAGAGCCTACTTGGGTCAAAAAGTGAACGTTAAACTTCCAGGTGGAGTGGAAGGCCATAATTTGAATCTACTCGTTCTTGAAAAGGACTATTTAAATCTATCCGAAAAAATGGGCGAAGAAGTTTACGGAATCATTGGGTACGACATCTTCAAGCAATTTATAGTTGACATCAATTACGACGAAAATGAATTGACTCTTTATAGGCCAGGGAAATATAAGGTAAGGAAGAAAACCAGTACATATCCACTCGAATTAATACAGTCTAAGCCATTTGTTCAAGCAACAGTTATGCAGGGAGATGCAGAGGATCATACCAAATTGTTGATTGATACAGGGGCAAGCCATGCCCTTCTTTTAGATGATGAAGAGCTATCAGTTGAGATATCTAATGATGGAATTCCTACACATCTAGGCACAGGTCTTGCGGGAGATATACCAGGTAAATTGGCTCGAATCGAAGAATTTCATTTGAGTTCATTCGAATTTAAAAATGTGATAATCTCTGTTCCTGACCAAGACGTTTACAATATGTCAATAAAAAGAGGATCGAAACACGGAACCATTGGTGGAGAAATATTATCAAGATTACATCCAGTATTTGACTATAGAGAAGGAAAATTATACCTAACAAAAAGTTTAAAATATAAATTCTCTTTCGAATTTGACATGAGCGGCCTCACTCTTGTAACCAAAGGGAAATTTCTTGACTCATTGATGGTTGATTATATTCGGCCCAATTCTCCTGCCGAGAAAATAGAGATTAAACCTGGAGATATGATTCTCTCCATGAATGGATATACTATTAGATCCGAAACACTATCAACCATAAATGCGATTCTAAAACAAAAACCCGGTAAAAAAATAACTATCCGACTTCTTCGAGATGGTGAAAAAATCAAAAAAGTATTCCGCTTGAAAAGAGCCATCTGATTTTTAGGCATATTTGAGTATGCCAACGAAATCGCAACTCCCATATTTTTTTTTAGGGCTCGCAACAGCAGTGGTTTTTGGACTCAAGCTAGGCTATTTACCACTTATCTTTGAGGAACCACGGAGAGCCTTGGTCTCTCTCGAGATGATCCTGTCTGGGAATTATGTTGTCCCAAGAATTAATGGTTTTGAGTACTATAACAAACCACCACTTTATAACTGGATTTTAATCAGGCTCTTCAAATTGTTTGGAACAAGTGAATGGGTAGTTCGATTACCAACTTACCTTAGTCTGTTCGCTATAGCGGGGATTAATTATAGATTCTTCAAATCTCGAATTGGGCAAGAAACGGCATTGACCTCCTCGTTTTTCTTTTTATTGTCTGGCCATGTACTTTTCTATTTTTCATTCATCGGAGAGATTGACATTACATATTCATTGATAGTATATGGCCAGGCGTTGGTCTTTCTATACTTTCATGACAAGGAAAAACTCTGGGTAATGTTTGGTTGGAGTTACGCCCTGATGACAATTGGCTTCATGACCAAAGGTATTCCGTCAATAGCCTTCCAGGGACTGACAATCATTGGTTTCGCTTTGTACTATCGTAAGTGGGTCTATGTCATTCATCCTGCGAATTTTGTTTTTCTGACAGCTTCCCTGCTATGTATATTTGGCTATTTTCAGCTGTACAGTACACATTCAGATCCTGTTCCATATTTCGCCCAGCTCATCAACGAATCTTCCAAAAGAACTTCTTTGAACTTCTCACAGGTACTTATTAGTCCATTCAAGGTTCTTCTTGAGTTTTTGAAGATAACATTTCCATGGTGTCTACTAGGAATCCCGCTACTCCTTAGACGAAATAGACAGGCTCATTCAAATATTTGGATTACGTATGGGATGCTGTTCGTCATTGTTAATTCATGGCTGTACTTGCTTTCCCCTGGCACAAGAGACCGATATCTGTATATGTTCTTGCCGTTCATTTACAATGCGCTAGCCTATTATTTGGTGCCTGTTTTATCAAAAAACCCCGGTCTATTCAAAAAAGGGACAATTGGATTCTCGGTCTTATTGTCGGCACTCTTTTTCTATTTGTCCATTGATCTTGGGGTGCCAATCATGTGGCCAATTTTTTTTACGATTGGATTTATAATCGTGATCATAGTATATCTCAAGAGCAAAATATCAGCGATAATGGCCTTGTTTGCTTTGATGCTTGTGGGGAGACTGGCGTATGATGCTATCGTTTTCCCAAACAGAAAATCGAATCTCAAAGAAGTATCTGCTAAGGACATTTCAAATGAAATAATTAGGGAGATAGGAGACGACCAGCTCTTTTTTTATACAACCCTTCTATCAAAAGAAAACTCAGTGCCAATATTAGGTTCAATAGTTGCCCCACAAATAGAGCGACTCCCATACGATTTGAGCTTTTATGTGAGTCGTGTAACTGGCAAAAAAGTGTCAGCAACCCACGAGTTGACAAAAGGAAAGTGGTACGTATCTCTCAAAGACAAACTTGATGCAAATCAGATGGTAATTCTGGAATTTCGACTCAAAAAAAAGGATTGGGTATTATTTAAGAAGTAAACCAAAGATCATGGCTGGTTGTGCTAATAGTACAGAAATTTGAGCTCAAATTAAGTACCTCGGAGCAAGCCTGTCTGGCCGACAAAGGCAGGCTTACAAGGTGTGAATTTGGAAAAATGTTTCTTTATTCGATGCAAGCAGAGGGGAACCTGCCTACAGGCAGGTAAAACCTACTGGTGGATTCAATCATCCACCCGCTCATAGGCACCCAAGTCAGGATTCAGGTCTCGGGGAATACCTAAGAGGTCAATAGAAATTCCAATGTCTGATCCCTTGTCTCGTGCATTGGATAAGCTATCTAATGTATAATCGAATAAAAAGGGGTTCGTGAAGCCCGGGAAATTGCTTTCCTGTGAAGGAAAGAAATTGTTGAAGCCAATGACCGACTTCACCATGCTGGTTTCGAAGGTCTTAGTCACTACTGACTGACCGCTTTCCGAAATTAGTAATTCTTCTTCCTCACTTCCCCAAATAATGGTATTTCGGATTTTTAGATTTAGATCCGAGACCAACAGACTATTGTCTGCAAGAACGAGATTATCAGAAAACACTACAGACTCATCTTCTCGGAAAAAGAAGTTGGGCTCGTTTACTAGTGTGCAATGATCGTAGCTATAATTGCCTCCAGCAAAGTTGCCAATTAAATACTGTCCACAATTGTAGATCAGTGTATTTTCTACTTTCACATCTGAGGTTATAGCCAAAATGCCCAAGCTGTCCATATGTTGAATCGTAGAGTTGTTAATGACTACATCATAGATGTTGTCTTCATCAGGGGTTCCAATTCTCAATCCAATCGATCCATTTGAAATATCAGCATAATTGACCTCATTGGCCTTACTTCCTTCTAGGAAATAAATAGCATCCCACTGTCCGGGAGCCTGCTGATATCGAGCATCGAATCGAGTATTCTTAACCGTAATCCTTTCATCTTTGGTTCCCAACATTTTAAGCGACCCTTTAACAAAAAGTCCCGCCCCATTGTACAAAAAAATCTGTGCTCCGGGATCAACAGTCAATGTACAAAGTGTATCCACCAAGGCATAATTGTAAATAACATAGGGTCGATCAGCGGTCCAGGTCACATCGCATAGGGTTTCTCCATTTACAAAAACTGCATCTTGACCGTATGCTACCAGTTTCACATTTCCAGAATTTCCATTCCAATCGAACACCACAGAGTCCTTCACCAAATATGGCAGGTTTTGATCTTGTGGATCTATGAACACGCTAACCAATATTTGAAGACTGTCATTACCAAATAGTATCTCATCTCTTAATTCGTCTGTCTCACGTCCGTTTATAGTCAACGAATAATCCGATGAATTCCCTTTTCCCAGAGTGATACGGCTAAATTTTATAGCCGCCTTATTTGGATTAAAAATCCTAAATCGACGAGTAATGCTTCCGCGACTAGTAAGTAGTGTGTCGAACAACACCGTATCCTGGCTAATGATCAATTTCAATCCGGGGCTTTTTGAGATCAGTTCTTCATCAGGCCGACAAGCCAAAACAAAAAGGAAAATCACAAGGGACAAAAAGAATGATGAGGAATTAGGAAATTTTTTCAAACGTCTTCGCATTATATTCACAACGTATTAAGCGCGCCCAGATTTTAATTTTTCGGCATTTTCCGCAATCCGAAGCTCTTCAATGAATTGTCCGATTTCTCCGCTCATGACAGTTGGGAGATTGTGGACACTAAATCCAATCCGATGATCTGTCACTCTACCTTGGGGATAATTGTAGGTTCGAATTTTGTCTGATCTATCACCACTACCAACCATCGTCTTTCTTTCGGCGCTTATTGCATCATTATGCTTCTTTAACTCAATCTCATAAAGTCTAGACCGGAGTACCTTCAGCGCTTGAGCATAATTCTTGTGTTGTGAGCGACCATCCTGGCACTCCACAACTAATCCTGATGGAATGTGCGTTAACCTTATGGCCGATTCGGTCTTATTAATATGTTGACCACCGGCACCTGAAGCTCGAAATGTGTCTTTTCGGATGTCCCCCATATCCAATTCCACGTCCACTTCCTCTGCTTCTGGTAGTACGGCTACAGTTGCAGCAGATGTGTGTACGCGTCCTTGTGATTCGGTTGTGGGTACGCGCTGTACTCGATGAACGCCAGATTCAAATTTCATTTGAGCGAAAACGTCTTCTCCTTCTATTGCAGCAACTATTTCTTTATACCCACCAGATGTCCCTTCGTTGGCATTCATAAGAGAGAAATTCCACTTTCTTGAGTCAGCATAATTCTTGTACATCCGGAAAAGATCCCCTACAAAAATGGCTGCTTCATCTCCGCCCGTTCCAGCTCTGATTTCTAGAATCACATTTTTACTGTCGTTGGGGTCTTTGGGGATGAGCATGACTTTCATTTCATCTTCCAGCTCTTCAATAGCAGGTTGTAACTCTTCAAGCTCAGCTTTGGCCATTTTTCTGAACTCAGGATCTTTTTCTTTATCTAAGACTTCTTTAGCACCCTTCCTGTCTGCAAGTGCTTGTGAGTACTCGTCATACTTAAACACGATCTTCTCTAAGTCCCTATATTCCTTATTCAATTTTGAGTACTTATCCATGTCAGCCATCGCATCAGGCTGCACAATGAGCTGCCCCACCTCTTCAAATCGACGCTTTATCGCCTCTAGCTTATCTATCATTTCGAGAAATTATGAGGCAAAAATAAGAAAGTAAAATCTTAATGAATTAGCCAACTTCATCGTACCTGAAACAATCAGTCGTGTGGTCATTTACTAATCCAATAGCCTGCATATGCGCATAAATTGTTGTAGAACCCACAAACTTGAACTCTCGCTTTTTGAGATCTTTACTTAAATCATCTGATTCTTGAGTGGTTACAGGAACTTCTTCCATTCTTTTCCACTTATTTACAATTGGAGTGCCCCCAACAAACGGCCATATGTACGTATCGAATGAACCAAACTCCTTTTGAGTTTCTACGAATCGCTGTGCATTATTTACTGCAGCCAGCACCTTTGCGCGGTTGCGAATAATTGACGGATCCAACAGAAGCTCCTCAATTTTTTCATCAGAAAAGCGTGCCACCTTCTCAACATTGAAATTGTCAAATGCTTCTCGATAGCCCTTGCGTTTCTTAAGAATGGTAGCCCAACTTAATCCTGCTTGTGCACTCTCCAATACCAGGAATTCAAAATGTTTTTGATCATCATGCACCGGAACACCCCACTCTTCATCGTGATACTTAAGGTATTGATCAAACTGACCCTCCACCCACTGACATCTCTTTTGACTCATTGGATACTATTTTCGCTAAAGGTAGGTTTAAATATGTATAATTTAGCCTACAGATCACAGCCAAATATGCGTAAATTTCTTCTACTTTCTATGCTGCTTATCGGCTTCTGGGCTGAAGCGCAAATGCCAGAAACCATTGTGACTTCTCGGTCTATTGTCGTGATGGATTTGCCACTTTCAAAAGTGGGTGAATACATGACTAGGAATAATTGGGAGCAAAAAGCAGAAGAGATTCAAAAGTACCTTTCGCTCATGGGTGTTGATGCAATAGCATATTTACATTCAGATGACTGGAACGCTAGCCCGGCAAGCAAAACTACTTTTCAGAAGTTTTTTCAGAAAAGACAGGTCACACATTTGCTTATTTTTTCTCAAAATGAGGATAATCTTTATGAGGTTGAGATTAAAGGATTTGATGATTTTTCCAATAAATGGAAAACAACTGGAGGTTCTTTACATCAGGTGCTTTTTAGAATAGGTAAGGAAATAAAGAAGCGCGATTTTGTCGTAGAGAATTTTCTTTCTCCGAGTTTTCCTGAAATTGTGACAGATGTCCCCTTTTCTAAATGGACGGCTTCTACAACTTTCCCTGATCAAATAAAGCGATTGACGATTGGTGTGGCGCAATTTCAGAATGAAGATGACAACAGAAAACTTAAGGAATTGATGCTGCCTTATCCGTTTAAATATGAGTTTTTTGATTATGTAGATGATGAAGATGCCTTTCGAAAGGGTTATCAGTACGTCCTTGTTCATATGGGCACAGCCGGCGAGTCGATTAAAAATTTGCTGAATTATCGAACAGGAATTAATGAAACAGACTACATCTCAACGGTGCAATCAGATAGCACAGCGACTAGACTGAAGACAATACCTATAGATGCATTTGTTCATAAATTCTATTTCAGGCAGACGGTTAATCACGAAGCACTTGTGGGTAGGCAGTGGGATGCAGATGTGACTTGGGAGCAGTCACTTGCAAATTTTATCCTTAACCTTCGGATTGCATTTCGGAAAATTTGAAAAATTTAAATCATTTCCAAACTCGACCAAAAGTTGCTCCATTAGATGTCAAAGCCTACTTGGAAAAACTCGGAGTACTCAAGGAGCTTCCTTCGCTGAATTATCTCAGGGAATTACAAAAAAAACATCTGCTGACAATCCCTTTTGAAAACCTCGATATTCATTTTAGACGAGCAATTACCATAGACATTCGTAAAATTTTCGACAAGATTATTCCAGAAAGCAGAGGGGGATTTTGTTATGAGTTGAATTTTCTTTTTTACCATCTGCTAATTCATTTGGGTTATGATTGTCATTTGATTTCAGCCAGAGTAATGAATTCCCAAACCAGAGAATTTGGTGCCGAATATGATCACATGGCTGTTCTGGTTAAAATCCAGACAGATCTCTATTTATGTGATGTGGGATTTGGTGATGGGTTCGTATACCCCAAAAAGTTAGAGGAGACTACACTTCAAATGGATCTTAATCGATATTTCCAGTTTTTAGTTGATCCAGATGGAAATTGCTTCTTGAAAAAGACTTCAGACACTTTACACTTTGATCCTGTTTACCAATTCACTACCAAATACCGTGAGCCGATTGAATTTATTGATATGTGTGACTTCCATCAATCTTCTCCCAAATCACATTTCACTGGAAAAAAAATGATCACTATTCTCACTGAGGAGGGAAGAATAACGCTAACTGATAAGAAATTAAAAATTGTCGAAAAAGGAGAGGTCTTAGAAATGGACGTCCTCAATGAGGATGATTTTTATTCAAAAATGGAAGAGCATTTCGGTATCAGTTACCAAATGCTCCTCCAAAATTAGGTTAGGTAGGTGATATTTAAATTTCGTATTTCTTAACGGCTATTCTAAGAGCGTCAACATTCGTAGTGATAGTAGGATCACTATAAATCTGCTTTGACAAGGCTCCAATTACTTTCTTTTTGAAGCCCAGTCTTTCTGCAACTTCTTCACAGTATTTGATCTCACTAAGATAAACCTGGCTATCGATTTTCATCAATTGCACAACCTGAAAAAGGTACTCAAACTTATCATCATCGGACATTGTGCTCACAGGAGGCATTTCTACAGGATTGGCCACCAAATCATCAATCTCCTCTTCTTTCATTCTATTGGCCTTGCCAATCATATAAATGAGCTGTTTCTCCTCTCCTGAAAATTCACCATCTGCGTTGGCTAATTGAATTAATGTGCTTATTTGTGCTTTAATGCTCATATTGGCTGGCGTTTAAATGATTTAATTTTTAAATATAGTCCTTTCAATTGATAAACTTTTTAACCTGCATCTTTAAATTCTCTCTATCAGCAGTTATACTTCGATCACTAAATATTCTCTTCGACATATTGCTAACGATACCCTTTGCAAAACCAAGTTTCTCAGCAGTCTTTTCGCAATATTTGATTTCGCTGAGAAATATTTCACGATCAATCTT
>JAAEPI010000091.1 GCA_024232835.1 Cytophagales bacterium | reverse complement strand
TGTAAACTATAATTACTTTGAGCGAATTTCCAGGCGTTTTAGAGCGACCCAACAGCGACGCCTGATTATACTTATCAAATTTGAATTTTGTAACCTTCTTGCTCCCTTCTTTGAATCTGATGGCCAACTGCTGAAGAATTTCCTTCAAGTATCCCATCTGCTCCACCTTGTCTAGCTCTTGGCGCTCTTGTTGCAACTGCTCCATCTTCTTCTGTAATTCGAGCTGTTTTGAAGAGCGTTGCGCTCCCTCTCCCAAAGAAGTGCGCCGAATTTTGGAGAGTCAATGGAGAGTCCTCATCCTTTCGCATGGACTGGTCTGATTCTTTCGCTTTTTCTTCCATTCTTCTTTTGAGTACCAAATCAAATTTCTAATCGACAAACACCGATTTCTGCGGAATTGCAGGGCAAAATCCGGATTACGAAATGGGTTATACACAATCTGATTGAAAGGGATAGCTGTTTGGTGAGTCAATTACTGAAAATCATACGTAGTTAATAGTTATGCAATATGCTCCTTTTTGAAAAGGAACAATTTCTAAAGCGGCATATCAACATGGAAACACAACCTTATCATAAAGCACCGAATAAGCGCATTATAGAATTTTCGCGTATCACGTCCATAAGGAGGGTTGAAGTGTTTCCGAAACCTTAGTTCTTAGACCGCACCTTTATGTTAGCTAACTATGAATTCAATACTCAGATACGATGTTTTTTGCTCGTGATTTCATTTCTTCATTTCGTGTTTGTTTGTGCCCTCGTGATTCGGATGTGTGTGATTCGTGTTTGGCGCACTCTTCTCTTTATGCGTTTTGCCCGCTTTTGTTGGAATAAATATAAACGAGTTAAACGCCATCTATAGATGGTCTGAGGCA
>JAAEPI010000090.1 GCA_024232835.1 Cytophagales bacterium | reverse complement strand
TACACCCCAGGCTACGATCCGGTTTATGTAAAATGGGTGGCAGTCCGAGACCCGAAGGGTCAGCTTCGTACAGAAGCAATTTTTTGTACGGATCTGAAAGCATGTGCATGTCAGATTATCAGATGGTCAGTTCTCCGATGGAATATCGAGGTGACATTCCAAGAACTTCGAGCACACCTCGGAGCAGAAACTCAAAGACAATGGTCTGATCTTGCAATCATTAGAACAACGCCCGCACTTTTCGGAATGTTTTCGATCGTGGTGTTGATGGCGCTTGAGATATGTAATGGTGAAAATATTCCGGTATTCACCACTGCCAGGTACAAAAAATCGGAAGCTACATTTTCTGATGTGATCGCTCTTGTAAGACGCCATATTCAGACTTCTAAGTATTATACGAACTCTGGTAAAAACCATGATACTAGCTATTTTAGTGAGAATTTATTCGAAACGATGCCAGCCGAACTCTGTTATGGGACATAATTTAGATTTCTGAACAGATTATCGCTCGGTTAGCCTGAATTTGAGAAATTTTAAGCCTATCAAATGGAGAAATGTCTTTGAGAAAAGATAGGGCAAAATGGCCAAAGTCGAGTAGAAGTAACTGTTTCATATCCTTTCATACTAGACGTTTACAACGATTATGCAAATAATTTAATTAACAAAGGAGAATTCTTAGAGATTCTAAGGTTTATCCAATCTTTTGTTTGGAGAAGATTTATTGCTGATTTAGCAACTAACTCTCTCAATAAAATATTTGAGGTTTTGTATAAGGACATTAACACCTCTAACTATGTATATTCATTCAAATATTCTCTATTAAAACGAAAGGGAACACAACGATTTCCAAATGATAAGGAAATGTTTA
>JAAEPI010000089.1 GCA_024232835.1 Cytophagales bacterium | reverse complement strand
TTCCAGCCAAATATTGACTGAAGTGTCTTGTCATATCTGAGCCAATCACAATGAATATATCGACTTGCACCAGTCCATATACTCAACCAAAATGATTCTATAATCTGTCTTGGATCATAACCCCCCATTAGATCCAGATGCTGGCAAACTCAATTGACTTAGATAGCTCCTAATACCGGTCTGATCAAGAAACCTCTTCATCAAACTCATGCCTCCAAAAGGTGTTACTTGCTTATCTGAATAGACGATGGAGAGATTAACCATATGGGTGAATTTTTGGTGAACTAAAATCACCCGTATTTGTTCGCGTTCCTATTCTTTTATCACTTCTTTAAATCCTATTGCATAATTCGGGTTAAAGGCCTGTTCTTGTATCCTTTTTCATAAACCTTGCTGTTGACCTTGTGTTTTTTGATTGTGTTTTCCTGTTCTTCTCCAGTGTATGCACTATCCGCCCAAAGGTCTTGGCCTTTATCCTTTTCTTCTAGTAACTCATCAAGAGCCT
>JAAEPI010000088.1 GCA_024232835.1 Cytophagales bacterium | reverse complement strand
TGATGTAGCCTATCAAAAACTCGATTACATTCATCTAAACCCGATGACCAATAATTGGAATTTGGTCGTTGATCCTTGTGATTATGTTTATTCCTCGGCTGCATATTATGATCGAGGGGATGCTCGCTTTGAATTCCTTAAGCATCTCGGTGATGAATTTTGATGACTCGCTTTTTTTACTATGGTTCGTGAGGACACGAACCAAGGCGAAGAAATTTCTGAATAATCCTTCACAAATGTAGAGTATCATTCCGAATCAAGCAAGAACTAAACCGATTGTTTCTGAACTTTAGTTCCGTTAAATTTGCCTAATTGATTGTTTTCTGTACTAAAAACTGAATAATACACCATGACTTTTGGACAAAAAATAGCATTCTCTCGTAAGGAAAAGAAGATGTCACAAGCTGAACTGGGTAAGCTCTCTGGCATCAATGGCGATATTATTGGCAAGTATGAAAGAGATGAAATGAAGCCTTCGATTGAGACAGCAAGGAAGCTATCCGATGCACTGGAAGTATCTCTGGATTATTTGGTAGGTGATCGGGACTTGAAAGTCCTGGACAAAAAAACGCTGCAACGCTTGGAGGATATCGGGAAGCTCCCTGATATGGATAGACAAAATATTTTCTATACACTTGACAACCTGATCAAAGCTGCCAAGCTAAAAGCCATTCAATGAAAAAGCCCGATCTCTCGATCAGGCTCTTAATTTTAGCTTTTCAATAATTCCAGAACCTCACTGATTTCAGAGGGATTATTTACCCAGGAAAGGTACTTTTCAAAATCAAACTCTTTACCACCAGATGTTTTCTCTGAAAACATATCGAAGAGTTTATTTTGGTACTGTTTATCTACTGATTTATCTCCAAGTTTTTCCTTGTACTCTTTCGTATGATCAACATTTTGTGACAAATAATATTCCAAAAAAGCATCTAACCTTATCCAATCACTTTCTTTAAATCTGAGCCATGCTTCAAATCCATCATACCTTTGATCGACATGTTTTAGTTCCAAATCGTTTGACTGCTTCATGTTTTTTTCGATTAGAGATTACTTTACATAAGTGAAAGTGGATGAATTGTAGGTATAACCCAACCCTCTCGCCTTGGTTCGTGTCCTCACGAACCTAAGATAATCAAACCATGTAACTTACTAACATGAATATCTTCGAGGCTTCCCGAAATTCATTCATGGAGTTTGATCGTATCTACTTTTGGACGGCCACAATCCATAGTTGGAAGCATACGCTGGCTGAGGATAATTACAAAAATGTAATTATTGACTCACTGATCTACTTGTCAAGTCGTGAGTCGGTTGATATTTTCGGATTTGTAATTATGCCAAATCACATGCATTTGATTTGGAGAATGAATGATATGAATGGAAAAGAACCACCGAGAGCTTCTATGTTGGAGTACACAGCCCATCAATTCAAAACAATGCTCACAGCCAAAGAACTAGCCAC
>JAAEPI010000087.1 GCA_024232835.1 Cytophagales bacterium | reverse complement strand
TCGTTTTAGAGGCAGTAATTTTCTATTTATTCTGTTGCTCAGCTCGATGATGATGCCCATAGAAGTCACCATCATCCCCAACTTCTTTTTTATGAAAATTCTGAATTGGAACGACTCGCACCTGCCGCTAATTGTTATTCCAATTTTAGGCGCGAGGGCTGTGTTTGGTACCTTTATGATGCGACAATACTTCCTCACCCTGCCAAGTGAGATTGAAGATGCCGCCAGGATAGATGGCTTAAATCGATTTGGTATTTTCTGGCATATTGCCCTGCCCTTGGGCAGACCGGCGATGGGCGCCGTCGCCATTTTAACTTTTCTGCACACCTGGAACTCATATCTCGAACCCCTGGTATTTATTGATGATCTGAAGCTGTTTACGCTTCCACTCTCACTAAACAACTTTACCGATAGTTACGGCCTGCCGCTCTGGCATCTGCAATTGGCCGCCACAACATTATCCGTTATCCCCATCTTGTTGGTTTTTATTGTGGCCCAGCGGCAATTTATCGAAAGTTTTACCTTCTCGGGGGCCGTCAAGGGATAGGACTTAGGCAATTCCAAGAAAATAATTAGTCAAAACAGAAAACTAGTTGTGCCCATACTGTTTGATAAACAAGCAAAATCATAGGAATTGCTCCAGCTTTTCCGCCGATTTCCGGGTGATTTCAGGGTTGAACCCTTAATCATTCATCTCAAATTGACGAATTTAATTCTTGGAAAAGCCTTAAC
>JAAEPI010000086.1 GCA_024232835.1 Cytophagales bacterium | reverse complement strand
CGCCGTCTTTGCCTTCAGTTCAGGTACTTCAGTTGTTTGTTTCCCTGATCCAAATGTTATCTGTTTTTCAATTTCCCTTCTTGGATATTATCCGGTCCAACAGATGTTATCTGTTCCATTTTCCCAGATTGCGAGTTTGGTAAAAATATTATTTCATTCAAGCAGCTATACACACTGCCCAGGAATTCCGAATTTTCGCGACAACTATAACCATAGTAAAATTTTAGAAAACCCATATGTGGGAATACACGACAGTAGCACCAATACTGTACAACAATAATAATAATGATAGAAAAAACAAGTACTCTTTTCATTTTCCTAAAATTCACAGTTGGGCGACTTCTTTCTCCTTCTCCAATCCCAACTGACACCCTCCTCTCTCATCACCACTTCCACGTCCTCGATATCCACCTCCACTCCCAAATCCACGTCCAATTCCACGTCTGATTCCACGTCTGATTTCGACTTTTTCTCACTCGATGCCTCTTTCTCCGACGGATCCTCTCCTGTCTGACTAGAAAGATCGTCCTTAGTCACCAACAAACACTTCTCTTCATTCAGCAAGGCCTGATGTTGCACAAATGGGTCTACCTGCGTATTTACGGAAACTACGCCCCCACCATCAGCCTGCGATTGCAAATTTCCACTCCCACTCTCACTCTCATTCGGCGGCTCAGAACCATCTGGCCCCTTCTCTATT
>JAAEPI010000085.1 GCA_024232835.1 Cytophagales bacterium | reverse complement strand
GAATTTGGAGGAGTCTCATTTTTCGTCGTTTTTGGAAAGATTATCAATAGTTACTGTCTTGAGGATTGGCAGGAACATTCGGGAATCAATTCACAGTTTTAAATTAAATGACTATATCCTGTGGCGCTACACCTCCGTTTCTGCTCTACTTGGTATTCAAATTCCCCCTGCTGCACAACTGGTTAGTCGCTCTCTCCACACTTTTCTTTCGGACTATTGATTTCAGTAATTCTCACACATCTCAAGCCGTTTTATTAGCAAAATATTGAAACCTACGACAACTCGCTAGTGCTGAAGTCCAAAGAAGTCGTGTGGCGATTGCTGTCGGAAAATTTGGATGAGACAGTTTATCTTCAAGAAAACGCTCGGAGCGCAGGAGAAATCGAAGGTCGAACGAATTGACAACCATTTCGTTGCGTCCGAAGGAAACATTTTGTCACGCCCTGGAAAATTCTTTCAGGTGTCAGTCCCTTTGCGAAGCTACTATCAGACAGATTTTCTGGAAACCTTACCGATGCATTATCTTCGATTTCTGAAGACGATCGTAATAATTTCTTGATG
>JAAEPI010000084.1 GCA_024232835.1 Cytophagales bacterium | reverse complement strand
TACCATGCCTAAACCACTCTGACACCCAATCTACATCTGGATAAAGTGGTGCAAGGCTATACTTCCACTGAGTTAGATTTTCAGCCGCTCCATTAGCCGCAAGCGTATCACTAGGACCTCCATCCATTTTTTGTTCACCAGCATCCTGTACTATTATCGTCTGATTTGGATCGATTAGTTCGTTACGTCTTCTTGGTCGATTGCCATTTGTCCCCCTTTTTAGAACCTGACTAAAAAATCGTCCATTAATCCCATAAGAAGCATCAACCCAAAAGCTGGCTCCATACTTTATACCATCCTCCCTCCACTCATCAGAAGTCTTGGCAGCAGGACAACGGAAGAGCGCTATAGATCTCCCAACATATTCATAGTACGCCAAACCCCAATAAGCCTCGCCACTATTTGGATCTTCTATCAATTTACGAGCCGCCTTCATTCTTGGATTCATATACCACTTGCCATGATTCGGCGGAGTACCATCTGGTCTATGATGCATAAATCCATCATTATCATCCTCATACATCCTGAATGCCAAATCAATTTGTTTCAGACTACTGGTACAAAAAGCCTGCTTAGCTTTTTCCTTGGCACCTGCCAATGCAGGCAACAGCAGTGAAGCCAAAATAGCTATTATAGCAATTACGACCAGAAGCTCTATCAGGGTGAAGCCCTCATTTATATTAAGTTTTTTTGTCGTTTTCATTTTACTGTTTAAGAAATTTTTCGATATTTAAAACACTATTCTTTGAAATGACTTTCCCCATTGAATCACTCAAAGAGTCTTCATTAAGCAT
>JAAEPI010000083.1 GCA_024232835.1 Cytophagales bacterium | reverse complement strand
TCTAGAGCTGGCCGACCCGAGAAGCGTCAGAACAGGAGTCAAATTATCTCAACATGCGGAGCGATAATCAAGTGAGCCACATTATTCGGTACATTGATGGTATAAATGAAACAGTATACGGTGATAATATCCCATAGTTTCTTAAAACTTCCAGAGGATTCATAACACAACTTGCATTTGCCAAGAATGACGTTGTTACAATATCTCAATATCAATACGGGTTGAGATTCCATGGGCATACCAAAATGATATTATCCCCATTTTTAGAGTGCACCAAATTGGTTTCATTCCTACCTCTGGTGGCCCGTGTTCAAGGTTAGTCCTCCCAAAGACTCTGGAGCATAGATACGGTTCATTTTACCGCGCCAAATGCCAGTCAATTGATTGCATTGATGGAAGTTTTGCCCCATTCACTCCCTCTTGCTAAAGAGACGGATCAAATGTTTCCTGTGCAGCACATTTATCGCCTTGTGAGCAAGTATCACCATTTACCATGGCATCAGGGATCCTGTTACCAACAAACTATAACGTTCATGGTGTTTACCGGGGTGGGGATCGCGTAAAACTGTTCGGTGACAGATCAATGTTTATCTCTTGGGATAAAATTTCAAGAGTTGATGTGGAAAGGCGTACCCCAAGGCAATTTCACAGATCCTTTTACCCACCTGAACAGCACACAGCAGTGGCTAGCAATGCAACAGAGTTACTCTCTAAGGACATGCATTATGAAAATATGAGGTATATCTGGTTGGACATATACCATGACAACCACTCCATTGAAAATGACATAATTAAGCGAACATCAAAGGAAATTGAACTCATCAAAAATGGGGTTATACCAAAAGCAGCGCACCTTTCAATATGGGGATCTTTTGCAGTTTTAGTGATTTTGCTGATAGTAGTGACTTTAGTTTGCTGGAAAAGAAATACTAAAAGGAAAGAGCGTGTTTACATTACAAGAGTATAATATAAAAGGAATTTATCCTACTTTATCATAATCATTCTAGTGAACTGCGTTTTATACTTATATAACTTTCTTTATTTATAAGGCGTTGTTAAAATCTATTGTAATTACTCATTTGTAATTAGTATCATTATAATGGGGTTATTAATTTTTTTGTATCTCATTTTCATGCATTGTTCCAAAGAATTGTTGGAGATAACAACTTAAATACTGCCATATTCGACCTAATATGCCCATTATTATTTCTTCAACGTGTTTTGGGCTCTGTATATGGTTACCAGATATATTGCACCTCATTATGAGTTTCAT